>DASRZG010000564.1:0-4870 GCA_035686585.1 Phycisphaerae bacterium | reverse complement strand
CCAGGGCCGTGTCGTTGGCGGCGGCCGCCGCGGCGAGCTTGCCGATGTCCAGCTCCATCCCCGCCCGCCGGCCGATCAACCGCCCGCTGGGATGGCCGATCACGTCCACGTGCGGGTTCTCGATCGCCTTGATCAGCCGCTTGGTCGCCTCCTCCCGCTTCTGCGACAGGGCCCCGTGCGCCGAGGCCGTCACAAAGTCCAGCTCGGCCAGCACGTCGTCGCTGAAGTCCAGGTGCCCGTCCTTGAGGATGTCCACCTCGATGCCCGTCAGCACGAGGATGTCCTTGTACTTCTTCGCCGCCGCCCGGATCGCCTCGCAGTGCGCGGCCAGACGCTCCTCGTCCAGGCCGTTGGCCTGGATCTGGCCCTTGGAGTGCTCGGTGATGGCCATGTACTTGTACCCGCGTGCGCGGCAGGCCTCGATCATCTCCTCGATCGAGTTGCGCCCGTCGGAGGCGAACGTGTGCATGTGCAGGTCGCCGCGGATGTCGTCGACGGTGATCAGGTCGGGCAGCTTGCCCTCGGCCGCCGCCGCGACCTCGCCGCGGTCCTCGCGGAGCTCCGGGCAGATCCACCCCAGGCCGAGCTTCCTGTAGATGCCCTCCTCGTCCGCCCCGGCGATCTGCTTGCCCTTGGCGTCGAACAGGCCGTACTCGTTGAGCTTCCACTTGCGTCGGACCGCCAGCTCGCGCAGGGCGACGTTGTGGGCCTTGGACCCGGTGAAGTACTGCAGGGCCGCCCCGAAGCTCTCGCCGCCCACCACGCGGAGGTCCACCTGGATGCGGTCGTCGACGATCACGCTGCTCTTGGTGGCGCCCTTGGCGAGGACCTTGGTGACGCCGTCGGCCGAGGTGAATGTCTCCATGATGGCGCCGGCGTCCTTCTTGTCGGCCTCGCACAGCAGGTCGATGTCGCCGATCGTCTCGCGCCAGCGCCGCGTGCTGCCGGCCACCTCGACGCGCCCGGCCCCCTTGCAGCCGGCGATGCGCTGCTTGATCGGCTCGGCCACGGCCAGGGCCTCGTCCAGCCGGTGGCGCTGGGCGGCGCCGGCGGCGAAGGCGATGGCCTCGGCGATCGCCGAGAGCTTCTTGGCCCCGAGGCCCTCGATCTCCTCCAGGCGGGAGGGGGTCTGGGCCAGGGCGGCCTTGAGGTCGTCGAGCGATTCGACCTGCCCCTGCTTCCACAGCTTGCCGACGGTCTTGGGCCCGAGGCCCTGGATGGTCAGCAGCTCCGGCAGCCCCGGCGGGATCCGCCCCAGCAGCTCCTGGTGCTGGGCGAGCTTGCCGGTGGTCAGCAGCTCAGCGATCCGCCCGGCGGCCCCTTTGCCGACGCTGGGAAGGTCCTCCAGCTTGCCCGAGGCCGCCAGGGCGGGCAGGTCCTCGGTCGTCTCGGCCAGCACCCGCGCCACCTTGCGATAGCTGTTCACGCGGAAGCGGTCCTCGCCGAGGATCTCCATCACGTCGGCCATTTCCTCGAATACCGCGGCGATCTGCTCGTTGTTCATGCGTCCACCCCTGCATCCGATCCGTTGGCGGCCTACACCGTACCTGTTTCGGCGGCCGCGGGGGAGCCGAAAAGCCGCGCGGGCGGCGATACTTGCTCTATCGGCTTGCGTTTGAAGGGGGGAGCGGTAACATGCAGCCTGTCCCGTCCGGCGTCGTCGGGCGGGGGGATCGTGCTGCCCAGGGCTTTGCGTGCCACATCGCTGGTGGAAAGGGGTGTCATCGTGATCCGTTTCGATTGCGACGGCTGCGGGACGACGCTTCGCGTCGGGGACGACAAGGCGGGCAAGCGGGGCAAGTGTCCCAAGTGCGGCCACGTGCTCACCGTGCCGACGGCGTCGTCGCCCACGTCCGCCCGCCCGACGGCGGTGCCGGCGGGCAGGGCATCCCCGGTGTCGCCGAAGATCGCCGCGGGGCTGGGTGCGGCCGCCTCGCCCGCCACGGCGGAACCGGACAGCGAGGTGAAGACGTGCCGCCTGTGCGGCAGGCCGCTGCGGTACGGCGGGTTCAACTGCCCCCACTGCGGCGCCCTCCAGCGCGAGGGCCGCAAGGCCGGCGCTAAGCCCGGCGTGCCCGCGCTCGCCACCGCTTCGGCCGAGCTGGCCGTGGCCTGCCCGAGCTGCCGCAAGAGGCATCCGAGCAACGCCAGAATCTGTCCACATTGCGGCGTCCGGATCCCGTCCGGGCGGCCGATACTGACGTCAAGAGTGACGGACCGGGATGAGTTGGAGGCCAAGATCGACGAGTTTCTTCGCCCGATCAGTTGGCTGGTCCGGATCGGTCTGTATCCGGTCTACTCCGATGCTCCCGGGCGGTCGAGGCCCTACGTCACGTGGGCGATCGCCGCGGCCACGATCGTGATCAGCCTGTGCGCGCTGGTGCCGGTCTGGCAGGGCGCGGAGGACATGCCCGCCTGGGCGAAAGGGATGATGCTGTGGCCCCGGAAGGGCTCGGCGAAGGACCTGTCGCCGTGGGCGGGGCTGCCCGCCGAGCGCAAGGTTGAGATCACTCTGAACCTCCAGGAGGAATTCGGACAGGCCGTTACCGAGAGGGACGCGAGGATGATCTATGAGCATCTCCGCACACGTCCGGACTTTCGTGAGAGCCAGTTGTTGACTCACGCGCTGCTGCATGGGGACCTGATGCACCTGGCGGGGAATCTGGTGTTCTTCCTGGTGTTCGGCAGCCGGGTCAACGCGCTGATCGGGAACATCGCCACGCTGATCCTGTACCCGATCCTGGCGATCATGGCGGCGTGGGCTTACCTGATGTCCCTGCCTGAGGGCGCGTTCATCCCCATGCTCGGGGCATCGGGGGCCATCATGGGCATGGCCGGGGCGTACCTGCTGCTGTTCCCCATGCACAAGGTGTACATGGCGATATGGATACGGTGGGGGAGGATCATCGGCCCGCTTTCCCGCCTGATCTTCCCGGTATGGGGCTTCGTCGTGGTGGGTCTCTTCATCGCCTTCGACGTCCTCTACGTAGTGCTGCGGGCCAACACCGGTGTCGCCCACTGGGCGCACCTCGGGGGTTTCATCGCCGGGGGGACCATCGTGATTCTGTTGCTCATGGCACGCCTGGCCCACAGCGGCGGGGATGCGCTGAGCCTGATCCTGGGCAAGTACGCCTGGCCACTGATCGGGACCCCGCACAGCCACATCGGTCGCAAGCCGATGCTGGGGCTGTGGTGAGCGCTGTGCCGCGGACGCACGTGTTTAGCGGGGCTTGGGTGCCACGGGCTGCTTGCAGCCCGTGTTGGGAGGTGGGGGGTACGTTCGGCAAGCCCCCGACCCCATCCCGCACAGGCTGCAAGCAGCCTGTGGCACCCAGCGGCTTGTCTTGGGAAGGGGCGCCGGGGTAGCTTATCGCCATGACTGGACGAGAGAAGTTCCTGACGGCGTTGGACGGCGGGCGGCCGGTGGGGCGGGTGCCGCACTTCGAGCTGGTGTTCTACCTGACGATGGAGGCCTTCGGGCGGGTGCATCCCACCCACAGGCACTTCGGCCAGTGGGACCAGATGAGCGAGGCCGAACGCGACCTGCACCGGCGTGACATCGCCGACCTCTACATTCAGACGGGCCGGCGATTCGAGCACGCCGCCATCCACTTCCTGCCGCCGGCGGGCTGGCCGGCGGACCGGTCGGAGGAGGTCCGCTGCTGCGAGAGGATCCGCCAGGCCTCGGGCGAGGAGTTCGCCCTGCTGCTGCCCGGCGACGCGACCTACTCCATCCCCAACGGCAGGGACATGATGGAGTTTTCGGCCTGGCTGATCGAGAAGCCCGGCGAGGTCAAGGACAAGGCCCAGCGGATGGTCGACGGCGCCCTGGCACAGGCCCGGAAGCTCCGCCCGGCCGGCGTCGTCGACGGGTTCTGCATGTGCAGCGACTATTGCTTCAACGACAACCCGTTCTTCCCGCCGGCGATGTTCGCCGAATACGTCACGCCGTACCTGACCCAACTGATCGCCGGGTACCGGGAAATGGGCTTCTACGCCGTCAAGCACACCGACGGGAACATCATGCCGATCCTGGACCAGCTCGTCTCGGCCCGGCCGCACGCCCTGCACAGCCTGGACCCGCAGGGCGGGGTGGACATCGCCGAGGTCAAGCGGCGTGTGGGCAAGCAGGTCTGCCTGATCGGCAACGTCTCGTGCGCGATGCTCGACACGGGCACCGACGAGGAGGTGGTCGCCTCCGCCCGGTACGCCTTGCAGCACGGAATGCCCGGCGGCGGATACGTCTTCGCCACCAGCAATTGCGTCTACACCGGCATGAAGCTGCGGCGGTACGAGCTGATGCTGGACGTGTGGCGGCGCGAGGGGAACTACGACTGACGGGTTCCGGGTGCCACAGGCTGCTTGCAGCCTGTGCCGAAGCCGGGGGGATTACGCGAATCTCCCCACACCTGCCGCACGGGCTGCAAGCAGCCCGTGGCACCCGGCAACTACGACTGATCGGGGGGGGCCTGCTTCCTGATGGCCGGGCCGCCGCCGGTGAAGTAGTTGAGCTGCTGGAGCATCGCGGCCAGGTCGACCGGGATGACGACAATTCCCTCGGGCACCTCCAGGCGGATGGGGGCGAAGTTGAGGATCCCGCGAATCCCCGCCTCGCACAGGGCATCGGCAACCTCCTGGGCGGCCGGGGCCGGCACCGCCAGCACCGCCAGGCGAATCCGCTTGCTCCGAACGGTCCCGGCCAGCTCCTCCATCGGCTGGACGGGGATTCCGCCGATCTTCCTGCCGATCTTGGCGGCCGCGGCGTCGAAGGCGGCGACGAACCGGAAGCCTTTGTGAAGGAATCCCTTGAACCCGAGCAGGGCCCGCCCGATGCTGCCGACACCAACCAGGACCACGTCGGAGACTTCCT
>DASRZG010000563.1:0-2125 GCA_035686585.1 Phycisphaerae bacterium | reverse complement strand
TGCTGGCCTTCCTGATCCTCGCCCCCGCCATCGCCGCGGCATACTGGGCCCTGTAGCGCCCCGCCGCCGATCCAGGAAATCCGTTTGCCCGCCCCGGGTACTCTCGGGCAACATGTCCTGCAGAATGCAGGCCGCACGGAGGGCGACTCGATGAACAGGACCGGAACACTCACCTTCACCTTAGCGGGCGTCCTTACCCTTGCCTCCGCGGCCTGGGGCCAGGAGGCGGCGCATCTGTGCGATTTTGAAGACCCTGCGGACATCAGGGCCTGGGAGTTCACGGCCGGTACGCCCGGGGTGGTCGAGGAAGGCGTCACGCACGGCCGCAAGGCCCTGGAGATCACGTTCGACCCCCAGGGCCAGTACCATCCGGCCTACATGACCTGGCGCAGCGTCCGCGGCGACTGGTCGGGCTTCGATGCCCTGGTGCTGGACGTCTTCAACCCCGGCCTCGAGCCCATCCCGGCCACCGTGCTGATCGCCGACAGGGCCTGGGTGCAGAAGGGGCGCAGCTACTGGAACCGGCACAACGGCTCGGCGACGCTGGCCCCGGGGCCGACCCGTTGGACGATCCCCGTGGGCGGGCTGTACCGGGGCGAGGCCGGCAGCCGCAATAACGACATCAAGCGCAACATCGATGCTTCGGAAATCGTCCGGCTGGACTTCGGCTTCGGGGTCAAGGGCGCCGCGGGCCGCGTCATCGTTGACGATCTGCGCCTGGTCAGGGTCGCGCGCCCGGCGGGCGTCTGGGCCTTCGACTTCGGGCCGCCCGACCAGAGCGTCATGCCCGGCTGGACGGCCATCTCCAACGCCACGGCCTACACCAAGCAGCGGGGCTTCGGCTGGGGGCCCCAGGGCGGGACCCCCTGGAACGGGGCGGCTCGCGACACGACCTTCGGCCCCGCGCTGCTGCGGGACTTCTGCGAGGCCGGCGGCTATCGCTTCCGCGTGGACGCCCCGGCCGGGCGATATCGGGTGACGGTGGTCTACGAGAACTCCGGCTACTGGGGCGGCGAGCAGGCGATGCAGTCGAAGCGCCGCATCCTGGCCGGCGGCGAGGAAGCCTGGAGCGAGACCCGCCCCGACGGATCGGCCCACGCCCTGTACCGTTTCGAGGAGATCGAGCCGCTGGGCGTGGACATCTGGGACACGTACATGAAGGCCGAGCTGGCCAAGCCGGTGGCCTTCGACGCCCGGGCGGGCGCCGACGGCCTGACGCTCCAGTTCGAGGCCGACCGCCCGTGGGGATCGAAGATCTCCGCACTGGCCGTGCATCGTACCGACGATCCGGACGCGGCCAGGTGGCTCGCCGGACAGATGGACGAGGTGGCGGCGGAGTTCCGCGGCATGGCCGTCTGCCTCGACAAGCCTCCCGGCCCGTTCGTCCTTCCGCCGGCGTGGAGGGCCTCGGGCCTGGTGGCGTGGCCCGTCGATATCGCCGATGAGGTGACCCCCGCCTCCCTGCCGCCGGAAGCGGCCAAGGGGCCGGAAGACCTCGTCCTGTCGCGCCTCGCCGCCCGGGGCGAGATCGCCACGTTCTGCCTGGCCGTCCGGCCCGACGAGAATCGCCGCGGGCAGGTGAGCTTCGCATGGACGAAGCAGCCGTCGCTGCCGGCCGAGGTGTCGGCCGTCTGGTACAACGCCGTCCGCGGGTTCAACTCCATCGCCTATCGCCTCCGCGCCCACACGCTTCGCCCAGTCGACGGCTCACTTCCGCTCCAGCGGGATGTCACGCGGATGCTGGTCCTGAAGGTTCGCGTCCCCCCCGACGCCGCCCCCGGCAATTACGAGGGGGCGATCCGCCTCCGCAGCGGCAAGGGTCCGGCGGTCTCGGTCCCGGTGAGGTTGACGGTCTCTTCCGTGGTGCTCGACCGGCAGACGGAGTTCCGCATGGGCTTCTTCGGTCTCCAGCCGCCGGGCCTCCTGCCCGCCCCGCGGCGCCAGCAGGCCCTGGAGCGGACGCTGGCCTTGCTCGGCGAGTATGGCATGAACATGGTCTGCGGCGGGCCGAGCTGGAGGCTCAAGGGCTGGAAGGACGGCCAGCCGGTCATCGACTTCGGTGAGATGGACGCCTTCTTCGCCCTGCTGCGTAAGCACGGCTTCACCGGCCCGATCAACGGATACG
>DASRZG010000562.1:0-3395 GCA_035686585.1 Phycisphaerae bacterium | reverse complement strand
ACCAAGGCGACGGATTGCAAATCCGTTATTCGTGGGTTCGAATCCCACTGCCGCCTTTTGCCGACATAAGTAAAGGTGCGATCCGAAGTTGCCGGCAACACAGGTTGAAAACCTGTGCCACGCACAGATTCATGGCTCACGGAGCAGCACGGCGAGGTGGTTCCCATGACGAGAAAGCACGTGTTGGGGGTGCTGGTGGCGGTGCTGTTGGCCGCCGCTGCGGCCCGGGCCGAGACCAAGGTCGTCTACCTCAAGGGCGGCAGGCAGTTCACCGGGGAGGTCACGCGGACCGCCGACGGCAGCTACGAGATCCGGACCGGGATGGGGACGGTGATCGTCGCCGGCGATGAGGTGCTACGGGTCGAAGACGCGGTGACCCCCAAGGAAGAGCTCAAGAACCGCCTGGACAAGGCGGGCGAGGACCCCGACGCGATCTACCAGGTCGCCCTCTGGGCCCGCGACCAGAAGATGCTGCCCGAGGCCCGCGACCTGCTCCGGAAGGTGATCGAGCTGAAGCCCTCCCACGAGAACGCCGCCCTGAACCTCAAGCTGGTCGAGTTGGAGCTGGCCAAGACCACCGGCACCGGGCCCAGGCCCATCTCCACCACCCAGGGGACCGGCCCGGTCGAGCCGGTCAGGATCGACCCGTCCCAACTGCTGACGATCGACGACATCCACCGCATCCGCCTGGTGGAGCTGGCCTCCCCGGACCGGGTCGCCGTCGAGTTCCGCAACGACGTGCTGACGCGGTTCATGAAGAAGATGGAAGGCCAGGACATGTTCGCCGAGCGCGACGGGGACCGCAGGTTCCTCCGGATGACCCGCGTCGAGCAGGTGATGTATATCCTCAAGAACACCGAGCTTGGCAACACCGGCATCCGCGACGACATCCTCATCAAATCGGACCCGGAGGTGATGAAGGTCTTCCGCCAGCGGATCTGGCCGATGGTCCGCAACACGTGCGCCTCCGTGCAGTGCCACGGCGGGGCCAAGGGGGCGGGCTCGCTGAGGCTGTTCGACCTTCCGATGACCGACGACCGCGTCGCCTACACGAACTTCTTCATCCTCCAGGGATGGCAGAAGAAGGGCAAGCGCGTGGTGGACCGGGACGCCCCGATCTCGTCGATGCTGCTGCAGGCGGGGCTGCCGTCCAATATCGCCGAGCCGGGCCTGGGCCATCCGGGCAAGGCCCTGCCGAACCCGCCTTTCCCCTCGCAGAAGCACCCCGCCTACGTGATGACCGACAAGTGGATCCAGTCGCTCAGCCGGTCCTTGCGCATGCTGCCGGGGTACGGCATTCGGTACAAGATCCCGGGCATGCCCGAGCCCCAGCCGCCAACGACGACCGCCCCGGTGCCCTGAGGCATTCGCGGCCGTTGGATCGGAGTCGAGTACGAACGCGAATTCCGCGGATTGCACGGACGAGCGGATGACGTGAAACAACGGCAGGTTCATCCGCCGCGGTTCGTGTGATTCGTGTCCCTTTTCGTCCGGTGTTGTCGTTTGGACTGTTGCGGAGAATACGTGTCGGGCTTGTTTGGGCTGGTTGGGCGGGCCGGTGCAATATATCTTTCTGATCATCCTGCTGGGTGCCCTGGGCGCCGGCCTCATGGTGCTGGCGTGGCTGGGGTGGACCCATCGACGCCGTCGGCGGAGGCTGGCGCGGTTCGCCCATGAGACCGACCTTCGCTTCGCCGCGGGCGAGTCGTTCGATCTGATCGGCCGGTACGGCGACTTTGTGGTGGTGACGGCGGGGCACAGCCCGCGGGTGGAGAACGTCTTGGCGGGGGCGCGCAAAGGCTGGCAGTTCCGCGTGTTCGACTACCACTTCGAGTCGGGCCACGGCCCGGGGAGGGTCCTGAGGCGTTACAGCGTGATGATCGCCGACACCGACGCGGACCTGCCGGAGGCCCTGCTGTGGCACGGGGACGACCTCGAACAGGCGCCCCTGGCGGCGCGGTTTCCCTCCCGGCGCGTCGGGCCCTGGTATGTCACCGACGGCGCCGAACACGCCCAGGCGATCGCCGACGCCATGCTCCCACTCGGGGACGACCCGGTCAGCATCCAGACCCGGGGCCGGTCGGTCATGCTCTGCCGCGCCAGACCGCTTCGCCCGGCGGAGGCGATGGAGTGGGTCGCCGCGGCGGTGGCCGCCCTGACGGCGGTCAAAGAGGGCCTGTTCGCCTGAACGGCGGCGGCAATCGCCAACTACGTATTGCAAGCGGGGGGCGTTTCTGATACAACACGGCTGCGATTGACGCGACCCTATTGGGAGGTGCTGGACGTGCAGGATTTCAGACGCTTCCAGGTGGTGCTCCTGGCCGCGGCGTTTCTTGTCGGGTGCGGCGACACCAAAGAGGCGGCGGCCCGGAAGAAGCTCGCCGATCAGATCGAGTTGGCGCGAAGGCATGTGGGCAACGCCGTCAGCATCGTCGGCCGGCCTACGTATATCGCCCAGGAAACCGGCCTGACCGCCCCCGAGACCGAGACCCTCACCCTCAAGCCCGGCACCGACGCCCTGGCCGAGCTGGGCGAGAAGGTCCAGGGCCGGGCCAACGAGGCCGTCGACGGCTACCTGGTCAAGACCCCCGATGGACAGGAGCGGGAGATTCCCGCCGCCGACGTGCTCGACGCGAGGGTGTTGAAGCCGGGCGAGAAGGACTACAAGGCCGTCTCCTATCCGCCCTATGTCCAGGACGCCGGGGCCGGCGCCAGCTCGCTGGATGACGCCGACGTCGCCAAGACCGTCAAGGAGGCCATGGACAAGGGCAAGGCCGTCGAGGACGCCCGCATCCGACGCGCCGGCGAGTCCCTGGACAAGGCCAGGGGAGTGCTGACCGACGCCCTGAGGGAATGTGCCGAGGCGCCGCCTTCGGCCAAGGCGGACGCCAGGCAACTGCTCGGCGAGATCGAAACCACCCGCGCCCGTCTGCTGATCGAAGCCGCCGCTGCCGCTCGCGCACGGGTCGAGGACAACCGCACCAGCGCCCTGGACAAAGTCGCCGCCGCGCGCGACCAGGGCATCACCGCCGACTACCACCGCGCCCTCGGACAGGCGCCCCGCGGCCAGCTCCTGAAGCTCCAGCAGGACATCCAGGCCCGCTGCGACAAGGCCCTCGCCGCCGTCAAGACCCTCGACGGCAGGATCGCCACGCTCACCGCCCGGATCACCCAACTCGCCAACGAGAACACGAAGCTGGCCGGCAACAGCAGGAAGCTCCGGGCTGAAAGCGACCTGGCGGCCGGGCGGGAGCGCCTCGACAAGGTCCACCAGGCCCAGGACCTCGAGCGCAAGGCCAACGCCAACACCGCCCAGGCCGACGCCGCCCGGGACGAGACGGCCAACCTGGAGGTGGACAAGTCCCTTCAGGCCGACGCCGCCCGGGACGCCGACG
>DASRZG010000561.1:0-11617 GCA_035686585.1 Phycisphaerae bacterium | reverse complement strand
TAAGGTCGCGCCCCTCAGAAAGACCCAGCCCCGGCAGGGGCGACACAGAAGGGGACGCGCCGATGTGCCGCCCCTGACGGGGCTGGGCTTTCCTGTCGGGCGCCCTTTCTCCCACCGCTCCCGCGGTGGGCTGGCATATGTCGCCCTCCGGGCTCGCCTCGTCGGTGTCCGGAACTGACATACCTCTTGCCGGACTCAAAGGACGCTAAGGGCGCTTGGGGGTTGCATTCCGACGCGATGACCCTACACTCGACCGGCAATCGCGGCAAGGACGTTGACATGAAGGCCGTCGCCATCATCCCCGCGCGGTACGCCTCCACCCGCCTGCCGGGCAAGCCCCTGCTGGCCGAGACGGGCATGCCGCTGATCGGCCACGTGGTCGAAGCCGCCGCCCGGGCGGACCGGCTCGACGCCGTGTACGTCGCCACCGACGACGAGCGTATCCGCGAGGCGGTCGAGGCCTTCGGCGGGCGGGCCGTCATGACCCGCGCCGACCACGCCAGCGGAACGGACCGGCTGGCCGAGGCCGCCGAGGCGCTGGGGCTGGCCGACGACGACATCGTCGTCAACGTCCAGGGCGACGAGCCGGAGATCGACCCGGGCTACATCGACCGCCTCGTGGGCCTGCTGGTCGAATCGGGCGCCCCCATGGCGACGCTGGCGGCCCCGCTGGACGAGGCGTCCGCCGCCAGCCCCAATAACGTCAAAGTGGTCCTGGCCGGCGACGGGACGGCGCTGTACTTCTCGCGGGCGCGGATCCCGTACGACCGGGACGGGGCGGGGGCGGATTACCTGCTGCACATGGGCATCTACGCCTACCGCAAGCGCTTCCTGGCGGCCTTCGCCGCGCTGGCGCCGACGCCGCTGGAGCGGGCGGAGCGGCTCGAGCAGCTCCGGGCACTGGAGAACGGACACCGGATCGCCGTCGGCGTCGTGCCGGCGGCGGCGCCGGGGATTGACACACCCGACGACTACGCCGCGTTCGTGCGCAGGCACGCCGCGGGACAATCCCAACAGAGAAAGGCACAGGCATGAAACCGATCGGGCTGCAACTGTACTCGCTGCGGGAAGAGGCCAAGGGCGACTTCGTGGGCGTGCTGAAGAAGGTCGCGAAGTTCGGCTACGCGGGCGTCGAGACCGCCGGCCTGCACGGCATGACGGCCGGGGAGGTCCGCAAGGTGCTGGACGACCTGGGGCTGATCTGCTGCTCCACCCACGGGCCCTTCCCCAACGCCGACAACGTCGCCCAGCGGGTGGACGAGGCGGCCGTTCTGGGCACGGACCTGATCATCTCCGGGCTCGGGCGCGACGCCTTCAAGACCGCCGACGTGTGCAAGGGGAGCATCGACAAGCTGTCCGAGGCCGCCCGGCTCGTCGCCGACGCCGGGATGAAGTTCGGCTACCACAACCACTACTGGGAGTTCGACCTCCTCGAAGGCCGGATGCCCTACGACATCATCCTCAAAGCCGTTCCGGGGATGTTCAGCCAACTGGACATCTACTGGGCGTCCAACTTCGGCAAGGTGGACGTGCCGGCGGTGGTCAAGGCCAACGCCGCCCGGATCCCCACCCTGCACGTCAAGGACGGCCCGCTGGTCGAGGGCGAGCCGCACATGGCCGTCGGCGCGGGCAAGATGGACATCGCCGGGTGCATCCATGCGGCCGACGAATCCGTCCTCCGGTGGCTGGTCGTCGAGCTGGACCACTGCGGCACGGACATGGCCACCGCCGTCCACGAAAGCTGCAAGTACCTGGTCGATCAAGGCCTGGGCAAAGGCCGGTGACGGACGGGGCCGTTGGTACGCCCCCATCCGCCTGTTTAGCCGCGACCCAAAGGAGAGCGCGTCGCTCGCCGGACACCGTGCCTTCGCATGCGCCCGCACCTTCCCCCGGGGGCATTCCGGCGCGAACCGGACCGGGCAGTCCGACGCATGCCGAGGCACATGGTCCGGCGAGCGACGCGCTCCCCTCCGGGTCGCGGCTAAACGTCGTTGCCCCGGGAAGAGGGGGCGCGCTTTTCGCTGGACAGTTCCCCCCTTCCCGCGTATCCTCTGCCGTTGAGTCAGGAGGCTGCGACACTTCTTTTCGAACCGGCATGCGGCATGCCCGGCGCCTCGGTCGCGGACCGCACCGGCCCATTCGGGCCTTCTGGAAAGGGCAGGCAGATGAGACACATCCTCGCCTTCGGTTGCGTGGCGGCCGTGCTGGCCGCCGTTTCGACCGCCCCGGCAGACGTCGCCGCTCCGGACTACCGGGGCGACGACAACTCCACCTGCCAGGAGTGGGACTTCCTCACAGGCTCCAGTCCCTCCTGGGATTACTTCGCCCCGGACGGGACGGAGGGCATCACCGATAATCCGTACGACCCGCCCCTGGCGCAGGTGACCGGCGACTACGTCGCCAACACCGGACCCGGACCCGGCGGGGCATGGTCGGACTACACGGCCAACCTGTTCATCAAGAACGCCGTCGAGCTCGACCCTGACTCCTTCAAGAAGGTCCGCGTCCAGGCCACCTTCCGCGACACCGCCCCCGTGATCGACATCACCAGCGCCGGGGAGGCGTGGACGCGCGGCGACAGCTTCACCGTGCCGCTGGGCGGTGGCTGGTCCGTCCTCGTCGAGGACTGGCGGGGCGAGCCCAACCCCGACGCCGAACGGATCACCCTCACCTCCCCGGGCCTGCTGAGCGAGGTGATCGTCGACACCGTCTGTATCCCCGAACCGGCGACCTTGGCCCTGCTGGCGGCGGGGTGGGTGGCGATGCGGAGGAAGCGCAAGGCGGGTTGGGTGATTGTCGATTGACGAATGTCGATTGAGCCGGGTGCCACGGGCTGCTCGCAGCCCGTGAAAGGAGGCGGAGGGACCATGGGCTGGGACCCTCTCCCGTTCCCGCACAGGCTGTCCGCCTCCGCGGGTCTTCGACCCGCTCCGGCGGATCGCCGATCCCTTCCGGGATCGTCGACAAGCGCCCTGTGGCACCCCGTCTCTCTCAATCGTCAATCAACAATCGCCAATCGACAATCCCTACCCTGGATACGTCAGCGCCCCGCCGCGCCAGTCGCGGATGATCTGGGTATCCACGCCGTAGTAGAATTCATGCCCGTGGGCGCGGGGGCAATACCACATCCGCTCGACGATCTGTCGCTCGGCCCGCATCTCCTCCAGCGTCGCCAGACGGGCGTTGTCCAGCGTGTGGAACCACAGGCCCGTCATCCCGTCGATCACCACCCGCCCTGCCGGCGTCGCCACCAGCGTGCACAGGTGGCCCCGCAGGCCCAGGCTCCAGGCGCGAAGCGCCTCGCCCGTCAACCGGCCGATCTGCTCGGCCACCGCCGCACCGAGGCGGGCGGTGTCGCCGCAGAAACACCCGCCCAGGCGAGGCAGTGTCTCCATCGTCGCCCGGTTCGAGACGCGCGACCAGCTCGATGAATGGCGGGTAATGGCCGGGTGGTAGATCCACATGGCCGCCGCGCACAGGGCGTCGTCCCACCGGCCGAAGCGGTCCGTGAGCATCTCCGCCACCTGCCCCAGCCACCCCGGGTCGGCCAGGTCCAGGTCGGCCTTGCCTTCGGAATCGGCCAGGTAGAAGTCCGACGGCGCCCCGTCGCGGGTGGTCCGCGGACGGTAATCCGGCAGCCGGGCCAGCACGTACCGGCGGAACGCCCGGACGAAGTCGGGATCGTGCGGCTCGGGCCTCTCCGGCACCGCCCGGCCGCCGGGGCCGTAGCGTTCCCGGACGATGATGCCCGCGTCGAAGCCGAAGGGATACTCGCCGCGCCACAGCACCCGCCCGCCGTCGGCGGTGACCGTCAGAGTCAGCCGGGCGGTCAACAGGACGTCGTTGGACCACTTGGCCCGATGCGGAAAGGCGACCTTCACGCGGGCCGCGAAGCGTCCCCGCTCCGCCCGCCAGGGAACGTCGTCCTGGGCCTGCTCGCCGTCGCCGGGCAGGATCGTCTCTGCGCAGAGCCGGCCCGACGCGGCCTTCTCGCCGGCGACCGACCCGCGGAGAACCAGCGTGGCCGGCTCCTCCCAGGCCGGCGTGGGAATCTCGAGCTGCTCGACCGCCAGCGGCGGCGCTTCGGCGTACAGGTCGCCGAAGGTCAGCGGGGCGTCGCCCGCCCAGTCGGCGTCGGGCCAGCGGAGCGGCTGGCGCACCTCCTCGCCGGCTGCGCCGATCTTGACGACCGCCCCCGCCACGTTCGCCCCGTCGGGCCAGACCGCCCCCGCCGGCAGGCGGAGCGCCGCCCTGAACCGCCCGCCGCCCAGGGCCTCGAACCGCCCCTCGGCCGGCGGCGGATCATCCAGCTTCCGCGACGGCGCGTCGGCGGGCTCTTCGCCGGGTGCGGTCCACTGGGCGCGGGCGTTGACCGCGCCCGTGTCGTCCACCCCGTACGTCCACTGCGTGGCGTGATCGTGGCCGGGGTTGAGCAGCACGGCCAGGTGCGACCGGTAGTGCCATTCCGGGTGGTTCGGGGCGGACTCGGAGGCCCCCTCCGCCTCGGCGGCGAACTCCAGCATCCCGTCGCGGACCGAGACCTTCACCCGCCCGGCCAACCCCGCCGCGTCCGGGCCCAACGCCAGCTCCGTCCCCCCGTCCGCCACCAGGGCCGGCGACAACAGATTCAGCGACCAACGCATCGGCGACTCTCCTTTCACCATCCCGACAGGGATGAGATGGTGTCGTTGATGAACTCGATCAGGGCGCCCTTCAGGCCGGTGGGGAGGGGCGATTCGGGTGCCTCGCTCGACACGGCCGCTTTGTCGGGCACCACGCCGGACCGGCGGAGGTGACGGGTGACGGTCCCGATCTCCTTGAACTCGCCATGCTCCAGCCACAGGCCGTTGCAGGCGGGGCACATCTCCACGCTCACCAGCGTCCGCGGAAAGAAGAAGGACCGCATCGGCTCCCGGCAGAGAGGGCAGATCAGCGACGAACGCTCGGTCCGGGGCGGCATCTGGAGCGCCTCGGACGGGGTGTTGAGCAGGATCTCCAGCTCTCCCCGGTCGAACCAGATGCCCTTGCAGGCCGGGCAGAAGTCGAGCGCCACCCCGTACTTCTTCGTCTTGGCCTGGGCCAGTTGCTTGGTCCGGCATTTCGGGCAACACTTCATGGCCTGTCTCACCAACTCCCGGTCGCCCCGCCGCCGCCGGAGAAGCCTCCGCCGAAGGAGCTCCCGCCGCCGGAACTCCCGCCCCACGAGCGGCTGGAATACCACCCGCCGTACCACCCGTCCCGCCGCCGGCTCAGCAGAACGTTGAGCAGAGACGACAGGACCTTGAACACCACCAGCACGAGGATGATCACCAGCCCGACGCACACCCACCCCCAGCCGGTCTTCCCGTTGCGGAACAGGCTCCAGGCGATCGGAACGATGACGGCGATGCCGATGAACGGCAGCAGCAGCATCCAGTTCCAGCCCGCGCGGGTCCCGGCGAACTCCAGCATGATCGCCTCCACGCCGTCGGTGAGCCCGGCGGCGCAGTCGCCCTCCTTGAAACGCGGCAGGATCCGCTCATCCAGGATCCGCCGGGCGTCGTCGTTCCTGCCGCGGCCGTAGCCTGCCCCCAGTTCGATCCGCGCCTTCCTGTCGTCCACCGCCACCAGCAGCAGGACGCCCTTGTTCTCCTGGCGGTCGCCGATGCCGTACCGGTCGAACATCCCCCGGGCGAACGTCTCGATCGACCGGTTCGTCTCCACGCGGTAATCGCCGATCGACCGGACCGTCACCACGATGATCTGCACGCCCGTGCGGCGCTCCACGGCCCGCAGGTGGGCGTCGATCCGCGTCTTGTCCGCTTCCGTAAGCACGCCGGCATGGTCGCCGACGTAACTTCGGCAGTCGTGCGTCGGGTAAGGGGTGTGGTCGACCGGCGTGTTCGTGTACGCGCTGATGGACAAGCCCGCCGCCGAGGAGGCCCACAGCGCCACGGCGGCCCCGGCCGCCGCGGCCAGGCTATTCCAGCTCGACGACCGCATCCGGCACCTCGTTCACGTCCCCCGCGCCCCGCGGGAAATGCCTTTCCAGCATGCCCCCTGCCAGTCGGACCGCGTCGCACAGGCCCTGCCCGAACTCGCCCTCGGCGAAGCTGCGGGCCATCACGTCCCGAACGTTGTCCCAGAACTCCTGGCCCACCTTGCGATGAATGCCCACGTCCCCGTAGATGATGAACTCCCGGTCGGCCGTGGCCACCAGGATCAGCACGGCGTTCCGCGCCGCCGTCCGCTCCAGGTGCAGCTTGCCGAACACGCGTGCGGCCTTGGACCGGATGTCCCCCCAGCTATGGCGGAGGATGACCACCTTGATCTCGGCGGAAGTGTGCCTCTCCGCCTCGGCCACCGCCTCGGCAAGCTGCTGCCGCTCGTATTCGTCCAGGATCGTCCTGGGACTGGCGGATCGGGACATCGTCGGACCTCACACATCCTTCCCACGGGCCGGGAATCGACCTCGCCTATTTGACCACACCGCCGCCCGCGTTTCCACACCCCCTCGGGGGGCACTGGGCGACCTGCGTGGGATCGCGTCCGGCTCTTGGCGTTCCCCCGACATCCTGCTATAGTGGCGGCCCAGGACACCACGACACCCCCTGTCACAGGGAGAAGCCATGGACGGATTCGTTCACCTGCACGTTCACTCGGAGTATTCCCTGCTGGATGGGGCCAACCGCATGACGTCCCTGGTCGCCCGGGCCGCGGAGCTGGGGATGGACAGCCTCGCGGTGACCGACCACGGCAACCTGTTCGGCGCGGTCGAGTTCTACGCCGCCTGCCGCGCCGGCGGCGTCAGGCCCATCCTGGGCATGGAGGCGTACATCTCCCCCACCACCCGCACCGACCGGTCGATGGGAAACCCCCACACCGCCAGCTACCACCTGCTGCTGCTGGCGACGAACCAGACGGGCTGGCGGAACCTGATCAAGCTGTCCAGCCGGGCGTACGTGGAGGGGTTCTACTACAAGCCCCGCGTGGACCGCGAGTTGCTGGGGGAGTTCCAGGAGGGGCTGGTCTGCACCACCGCCTGCCTCGGCGGGGAGGTCCCCGCCGCCCTGCTGGCGCGGCAGGAGGACCGGGCCGAAAAAATCGCCCGCGAGTACCTGGAGATCTTCGGCGCCGACCGCTTCTTCATCGAGGTCCAGAAACAGGGCCTCGCCGATCAGGACGCGATCAACCCGCACCTGGTCACGCTGGCCGGGAGGCTGGGGGTGGGCCTGGTCGGCACCAACGACGTGCACTTCCTCCGCGCCGGCGACAAGCCCAGCCACGAGGTGCTCACCTGCATCTCCACCGGCAAGACGCTGGCCGAGGGGGGGCTGGAGTATTCGCCCGAGCTGTACCTGAAAGACCCCGCCGCCATGCGGGAGGCGCTGGCGGACTTCCCCGGCGCCGCCGACAACACGCTGCGGATCGCCGAGATGTGCGGGGTGGAGATGGACTTCTCCGCCCGGCACCTGCCCCGCTTCCCGACCCCCGACGGCGAGGACGTCGACGAGCATCTCCGCACCCTGGCATTCCGGAAGCTCCGCGACCGCTGCAAGGGCGAGCCGCCCCAGGAGTATCGCAAGCGGATGGACCGCGAGCTGGAGGTCATCCGGGACAAGGGCTTCAGCTCCTACTTCCTGATCGTCCACGACTTCGTGGACTTCGCCCACCGCCGTTCCATCCCCGCCAACGCCCGCGGCAGCGGCTGCGCGACGCTGCTGGGCTACGCCCTGGGCATCTCCGACGTCGATCCCATCCGCTACGGGCTGCTGTTCGAGCGGTTCACCGACCCGCAGCGGGAGGAAGACCCCGACATCGACATCGACATCTGCCAGGACGGCAGGGCCAAGGTGATCCAGTACGTCCGGCAGAAATACGGGCACGTCGCCCAGATCATCACCTACAACACGCTCAAGGCCAAGGCCGCCTTCCGGGACGTCGCCCGGGTGTTTGAGATGACCCCGGCCGACGCCGACCAGATCGCCAAGAAGATCCCCGACACGCTCGGGATCACCCTCTCCGAGGCCCTGGAGGCCGAGCCGGCGCTGAAGGACCGCTGCCGTCGGGAGCCGGTGGTCCAGGAGATCTTCGATCACGCCATGCGCCTGGAGGGCCTGTCCCGCAACGCGGGCGTCCACGCCGCGGGGGTGGTGATCGCCGACGAGCCGCTGGAGAACCTCCTGCCGCTGTACCGCCCCTCCGACGGCGCCGACGACATCACCCAATGGGACGGGCCCACCTGCGAGAAGATGGGCCTGCTGAAAATGGACTTCCTGGGCCTGAGGACCCTCAGCACCCTCCAGCGGGCCCGCGAGCTGGTGGTCCGCGCCGGCGGGCCGGACATGGACCCCGGCGAGGTGCCCCTCGACGACGACCGGGTGTTCGAGCTGTTCCGCGACGGGCGGACGGAGGGCATCTTCCAGTTTGAATCCGGCGGGATGCAGAACCTGCTGCGGAAGATGCGTCCGGACCGGATCGAGGACCTGATCGCCGCCAACGCCATGTACCGCCCCGGGCCGATGGAGCTGATCCCGACCTACTGCAGCCGGAAGAGCGGCGCCGAGCCCGTCCCGTCGGTCCACCCCCTCGTCGACGACATCCTGGCCGAGACCTACGGCATCATGGTCTACCAGGAGCAGGTCATGCAGGTGCTCAACCGCCTGGGCAAGCTGCCGTTGAACACGGCGCTGACGCTGATCAAGGCGATCTCCAAGAAGAGGGAGGACAAGATCGCCGCCGAAAGGCCGAACTTCCTGGCCGGGGCGGGCGACAACGGCATCGGCGCCGCTGACGCGGAGAAGCTCTTCCAGCTCATCCTGCGGTTCGCGGGGTACGGGTTCAACAAGGCCCACTCCACCCGCTACGCGATCGTGGCGTACCAGACGGCGTGGTTCAAGGTGCACTACCCGCGGCAGTTCATGGCGGCGCTGCTGACCTACGAGAGCTCGGACACGGACAAGGTGGTCGAGTACATGGCCGAGGCCCAGCGGATGGGCATCCGGATGGGCCCGCCCGACATCAACGCCTCCGGGTCGGACTTCACGGTGGACGGGGAGAGCATCCGCTTCGGCCTGGCGGCGGTGAAGGGGGTGGGCGTCAAGGCGGTCGAGTCCATCATCGCCGCCCGCGAGGTGTGCCGGCGGTTCGAGAGCCTCTACCACTTCTGCGAGAACGTCGACCTCCGCAGCGTCAACCGGGCGACGGTGGAGGCCCTGATCAAGTGCGGCGCCTTCGACGCCCTGGGGGCCCACCGCGCGGCCATGCTGGCGGCGCTCGACCACGCCATCGAGCTGGGCAACGCCGCCGCCGAGGACCGCCGCAGCGGGCAGATGAGCTTCTTCGACGCCTTCGGGCAGTCCCAGCCGGAGCGGGCGGCCCCGCGGTTCCCCGAGGTCGAGCCGCTGTCGGAGGCCCAGCTCCTGGCGGCCGAGAAAGAGACGCTGGGCTTCTACGTCACCAGCCATCCCCTGGTCCGGTTCGGGCGGGAGCTGGACGCCCTGAGCACCGTCAAGTGCGCCGAGCTGGCCACGGCGGCGGAAGGCCCGGCCGTGCTGGGGTGCATGATCTCGTCCGTCCGCGTGCGGGTGACCAAGTCCGGGCGCTCGGCCGGAAAGAAGATGGCGATCGTCGGCGTCGAGGACCTCACCGGCTCGTGCGAGTGCATCTGCTTCGCCGAGGCGTACGAGAAGATCGCCGACAAGCTCACCGAGGACGCGATGGTCTTCCTGATCGGCTCGGTGGACCGCCGGCGCGACACGCCGCAGATCATCATCGACGACGTCATCGACGCCGCCGGGGCCGTCGAGCAACTGACCGGCTCGATCAAGCTGACGCTGGCGGGTCCGCCGGACCCCGAGCGGCTCGAGGAGTTGGCCGGCGTCCTCCGCCGCCACCGGGGCCGGTGCCCCATCCTCTTCGAGATCACGCCCGCCACGCGCGGCGACCTGGTCGCCTTCGTCCGCCCCGACGCCCAATGGGCCGTCAAGTGCACCCGGGACCTGTACGATCAACTGTCCGCCTGCCTGACCGAGGCCAACGTCCACCTGGTCGGCAAGCGCCTCCGCCCCGCCAACGGCAACGGGCGGGGCTCGTACGCCTCCCGCGGCCGACAGAAGTCCTTTACCGGCATAGGCTGAATCGACACTTGCGGAGAACGCCGATGTTCAAGATCAACCGTTACTACGACGACAAGGTGATGTCTCTGGGCTTCGAGATGCCCGACGGGCCCGCCAGCGTGGGGGTGATGGCGCCGGGGGAATACGAGTTCACGCCCTCGGTCAAGGAGATCCTGACCGTCACCAGCGGGGTGATGTCGGTCCGCCTGAGCGGTTCCGACGGATGGCGGGACTTCGGACCCGGTGAGACCTTCACGGCCGGGAAGGGGCAGACCTTCAAGGCCAAGCTGGCCGCCAACGCGTCGTACCTGTGCCTGTACCGCTGAGCGATCGGGTGCGGATTTCGTCCCTGGCAGGCGTTTGACAGGGCAGGTCTTGTCTGCTACACTCCCAATCTGTCAGAGCGCGTGATGAAACGGCGAACCGAGATAGCCCGCATCGGCATTATCATTCGAATTCGCCGCTAGTGCGCGCTCGCTTTCTCGGACGGCAAACCAGGACCCCGGAAGGCGAGAGCCTCCGGGGTCTTTCAGTCCACAGATCGCACGGAGAAGAAGAGTCCACAGATTACACGGATTAAAGGGATTAGAAGGAGCGAGAAGAGGAGGAGGAAGAAGAAGAGGAGGAGGAAGAAGAAGAAGAGGAAGTCCACGAATTACACGAATTACACGAACACGAAGAGAAGAGGAAACAGAAGAAGACGCTCTGGGAACAGGCGAGGTACAAATGCTGCGGAGAGAGAGAATGGCCGACAGATTGCGCGAACCACACGGGCGCCGGGAAACCGCGCCTGGTGCTTCTCTTCGCGCAGCTCGTGGGCCCTTCCGCTTCTTCTGCTTCTTCTTCAATCCGTGTAATCCGTGGACCGTTTCTACTTCTGTTTCTTCTTCTTGTTCTTCTTCTCTTCGTGTAATTCGTGCAATTCGTGGACTCTTCTGCTTCTTCTGTTTCTTCCGCTTTTTCTTCAATCCCTGTAATCCGTGTAATCTGTGGACCTCTTCTGCTGCTGCTTCTTCTCTTCGTGTAATTCGTGCAATTCGTGGACCCTTCCGCTTCTTCTGCTTCTTTTTCAATCCGTGTAATCCGTGTAATCTGTGGACCTTTTCTTCTTCTTCTTCTTCTTCGTGTAATCGCGTTGGTGAGGACTATGGCGGCGCGGACTGATAAGCCGATGTGGGGCGTGGGCGAGGTGCTCGTGCTGGCGCTGCCGGTGGCGGCGGGCATGATCGGCACGACGATCATGCAGTTCGTCGACGGGCTGATGGTCGCCAGGCTGACCGGGCACGAGTCCCTCAGCGCGCAGTTCGTCTCGGCGATCCTGTCGTTCCTGCCGGCCAGCGTGGCGCTGGGGACCCTGTCGGTGGTCAACACGTTCGTCTCGCAGAACCTGGGCGCGGGCAGGGCCCGGCGCTGCGGGCAGTACGCCTGGGGCGGGCTGTACCTGGCGGTGCTGATGGGCGCGTTGGCGCTGCCGGTGGCGGCGGTCGGGCCGAGGCTGTTCGCCGGGCTGGCCCGGCTGA
>DASRZG010000560.1:0-7021 GCA_035686585.1 Phycisphaerae bacterium | reverse complement strand
GCCGCTCGAGGGCAACGCGCGATTCGCAGGCCTGGCGCTATTGCAGAGACCGGGGCTCGGTACGGCTGGCCGGACGGACGGTCCGACGTCGGCGGAAGCGGGGGGTTATGGACATTCGTTTCGGTGGCGTCGTGCCATGCGATTCCGCTCGACTGCGTCGCGCATTGCCCAAGGTTCTGAACCCCCCGCTTCCGCTGGGGGGCGATTGTCCGTACGCAAGGGGGGATTCCCCGCAATCCGCAATGGAGGGGCCCATCGGGTTGCCTATAGTGGTCCGTCGTTTTGAGGCGATCCGGGGCGGTGTCGGGCGTGTGAGAAGGAGCGGACCGATGGCCGAGCGGACGGTGAAGGTGGACGAGGACACGTGCGTGGGCTGCGGCAACTGCGTGGAGGAGGCGCCGGGGAGTTTTCGGCAGCGGGACGACGGGATCGCGGAGTTGATCGAGCCGGCGGGCGACGATGACGACACCATCATGCGGGCGGCCCAGAGCTGCCCCGTGGACGCGATCTCCGTGGTCGAGGACGGCCAGCAGCTCTGGCCGGAGTAGCCGGAGCCGGCGGGCGGGTCAGCTCGGCTTGGTGGTCGGCGCCTCCTCGGTCGCCGGCGCTTCGGCCGACGTCACCTTGACGCTCTGGACCTTGCCGGCACGGAGGACGTAGGCGCCGGTGTACGTTCGCCCGTCGGGGGTGATCAGGGACAGGGTCATGCCGGCCCGGTCGGCCTGGGTCAGCGACCAGCGGCCCAGTCCCGGCGCGCGGGCCATGGCCTCGGCCAGCAGCGAGGGCGGGAGCCAGTCTTTCTTGTCCACCTTGAGCTCGCCTCGCGCGGCGGTTTGGACGAAGGCCTGCATGTCGTCGAAGGTCTGCCCGGCGGCGGCGGCGCGGCCGAGGAAGCCGGCCAGGGTTGCCATCGAGGCCTGGGCGTACTTGTCGGCGGTGGGGTTTTCCGGCTGGGCGAGCCAGTAGTCCCGCCATTTCCTCTCGAAGGCGTCGATGTCGCGTCCGAAGTTTCGGATCCAGGCGTTTTCGTATCGCATGCTTCGGGTGTCGATGATGAACCGGGTGAGGGCCTTGGCGTACTTGCCGTCGTCAGCGTGGACGAGGAAGTGGACCATCGACCAGGCCCGGTCGTAGTTGGCGGCGTCCATCTGGCCGACCCACTCGTCGCCGGTCATCCGCATCATCTCGCGGATGCCCTTGCCCTTCGGGTCGTTGAGGCTTTCCTTCAGCCGGCGGAGGCGGTAGGGGGGCACCACGCCCACGACGAACCCCTCGCCCGTGAACAGGCCTTCGGCGAAGTATTCCGCCAGGCCCTCGTTGACCCAGGTCGGCAGGGGGGCGCGGATGGCGTAGCGGGCGAACTGGTGGAAGCCTTCGTGCTGGATGGTGTGCCAGGTCCCCGGCCCGGGGTGCGCCCCGGCCGCCGCCAGCAGCTTGTCTCCCATGAACACGCCGGCGCTGTCTCTCGGGCCGCCGGCGTCGTAGTAGTCCTCGGTCTTGCTGAAGAGGTAGAAGGCGAGCCGGTCGCGGATCGTCCCGCCGAAGTCCTTGGTCCGGCGATAATACTCCTCGGCCATGGCGGTCATTCGGAGGGCGGCCTCGCGGACCACGTCGGTGTCCAGGTCGGTGTGGATGACGTAGTATTTCGTCGGGTACGACTTGAAGCCGTCGGGGACCCGCCTGGGCCTCGACGGGGAGGCGGCGATCAGGCAGGCGGCGGCGAGGGCGGCGCACGCGGCGTGGAGGGCGGGTCGCGCCCAAGGCCGCACGGTGGTTTTCGATCGGTTGTCGGACCGCAGCATGGCATCCCCTGACGGTTTGCCGGCGGGGGCCATTCTAACCGCTCGTGCGGCGGATGCCAAGGGATTGGCGCGCGGGCTGGCGGCGGTACAATGCGGGCATTCATGGATGGATACATTCGAGCCGAGATTTCCGCCAGTGCCCTGCGGCACAACATCGCCCAGGTGCGATCGTGCCTGGGTCCTCGCGTCCTGCTATGCCCGGTCGTGAAGGCCAATGCGTACGGGCACGGGATCGAGCAGGTGGTGCCCGTGCTGCGGGAGTCGGCGGACATGCTGGGCGTGGCCATCTGCTCGGAGGCGGTGGCGCTCCGCCGGCTTGGCTGGCATCGCCCCGTCTTGCAACTGGCTACGGCCGGCGGGCTGAACAGCGACGACCTGGCCCAGTTGGTCGCGATCGGCGTAACGCTGACGCTGAGCACCCTCGAGGAGGTCAAGCTGCTTAAGGAGGCGGCGGGCAAGGCGCACCGGCCGTGTCAGGTGCATGTGAAGATCGACTCGGGCATGAGCCGGGGCGGGGCGCCGATCGAGTCGGCCCCGGCCGTGGTGGCGGCGGCGCGGGAGGCGGAGTTCCTCCAACTGGCGGGGCTGTACACCCACTTCTCCTCGGCCGACGAGGCCGACAAGGAGCCGACCCGATGGCAGATGTCGCGGTTCCTCGAGGCGGTGGACCGCTGCGGCGGGCGAGACGAACTGCTGCTGCATGCCGCCAACTCCGCGGGGGTGATGGACCTGCCGGAGACGCACCTGGACCTGGTCCGCCCGGGGATCGCGCTGTACGGGATGGCGCCGTCGGCAACGATCCATCGCAAGCTGGACCTGAGGCCCGCGCTGCGTCTGACGGCGCCGATCATGCTGATCAAGGATGTCCCGGCGGGGGCGCGGACGGGGTATGGGCTCGCCTGGCGGTTTGATCGCCCGGCGAGGATCGCCGTGGTGCCGGTGGGGTATGCCGACGGGTACTGCCGAGCTTTATCCAACGTGGCCTCGATGAGGCTGCGGGGCGTGGATTGCCCCGTTCGAGGACGAGTGAGCATGGACCAGACCGTTATCGAGATTACCGGCGTCGCCGGCGCCAAGGTCGGCGAGCACGTGGAGATCATCAGCTCCGAACCCGGGGCTCCGCACAGCGCCGCCAGCCTCGCGCGCCAAGCGGGGACGCTTCATTACGAAGTCCTCTCGCGGCTGGGCGACCGGATCACCCGCGTGCTGGTGGACTGACGATGCCTTTCCCGGCCCGTTCGCGCGGGCGGAGACGGCCTCGGGGGGCTACTGGACCCGGGTGACGTTCTCCGCCTTGGGGCCCTTCTCGCCGTCGACCAGCTCAAACTCGACCGGTTCGCCCTGCTTGAGTGTGCGGTACCCTTCGGTCTGGATGCTGGAGTAATGGACGAAGATGTCCCGTTCCACCCCTTCGATCTGGATGAACCCAAACCCTTTTGCGTTACTGAACCACTTCACCGTTCCTTTGGGCATCGAACAACCTCCCGACTCGAGACACCAGATGGACGTGATGGGATAAGAAGAGATTGCGCAGCCCGGGCGACGAGGGCGCCGGGGGCAAATGGCACGATGGGTCAACCAGCCAATTCATGGCGGCACTGCCCAAGAGATGATGGAACCCCTCCAATGTACTCAAAATGCTCCGTTTGGCAAGCCCTTTTAGGGAGAATTATCTACCCTGGGCGCACTCGGCGGCACGGGAACAAGCCGGGCGGACGGGTCCTGTCCGGGCCCAGTCTACTTGAATCCCTCTACCCCGCGGACGGTGTACTTCTCCACGGCCGAGGTCAGGTCCACCCCGTTGATGTTGGCCAGCGTGCACAGCCATGCCAGCACGTCGGCGAATTCCTCGGCCTTGTTGGCCTCGTCGTCGCCCGCCAGGGCGCTGGCCAACTCGCCGACTTCCTCGACAAACCACAGGAACGTTCCCGGCGTGCCGCGCTCGCTGTCACGGGCATAGTACTTGTCGCGGATGAAATCCTGGAACTGCCGAAGTGTCATTTCCGGGCTCATAGGTTCGTCCAAAGCCAAGTGCGTCCGCTTCTCAGAACTTGGTCTGCTCGATCAGCTCGAGAACGTCCTTGCCGTAGCTTTCCGGGTCGATCTCGATCGCCTTGCCGGCGGCCTGGCGGGCCTGGATGAGCAGAGGGGCGGACTTTTTCTGGCAGGCGACGCGGTAGTAGACCATCGCCAGCTCCGCCCAGGTGCGGGCGTTGTCCGGTTCGAGGAGGCTCTTGGACCGCATGGCGGCCAACGCGCGGTCGTACTGTTTCAGCCGCAGGGCCAGCGCCGCCATGGCCTGGTAGGCCCCGGCGTCGTAGGGGTTGATCTGGATGACCTGCTCGTAGAACTCGATCGCCTCGGCGGGGGCGTCGGAGGCGCGGTAGATGTCCGCGGCGCGCCGGGCGTACTTGGGGTCCTTCATCGTCCGCCGGTGCATCTCCACCAGGTTCGGCAGCAGCAGCCGCATCTGCCCGAGCTGGTCGTAGATCTTGGCCAGCTCCACGTAGCCGTAGTCATCCCACGGCAGGATCTGCTTGTACCGCTCCAGGGCGGGAATCGCCGTCGGCCAGTCCCGTTCGAGCACGGCGACCTTGGCCAGGATCTGCGCGGCGTTGGCGGATTGCGGGTCGATCGCCTCCAGCTTGCGGGCGGTCTCGATCGCCTCCTTGTACTTCTTCCTGCTGGCCTGGGCGGCCCCGAGGATGCCCAGGGCCTTAGTGTGCGCGGGTTTGAGCTCCACCGCCTTCCTGGCGGCGGCCTCGGCCGACGGGTACGCGTGGGCGCGGTAGTACGCCAGCGCCAGGTCCGCCTGGGCGTCGGCGGAATCGGGCTTGTCCTTGACGGCCTGCTGTGCCTTCTTGAGGTTCGGCGTGGGGTCCGCGTCGAATCCCCACGAAGTGATCTGCCGGACCGCCCACTCGCCGAAGTCCTTGTCGAACTGCTTCTCCGGGATGCCGACCACGTTCTGGAAGACATCCGCCTGCGTCCTGCCGTCACCGAACGCCTTGAGCATCTCCAGGATCGTCTGCCGGCCCTTGCGCTCGTCGATGTACTCGAAGACCCACTCCGACTGGGCGTACGCCAGCGACCGGGCGCCGGCCCCGCGGTCCCTCTGCGGCCGGATGAAGCCCCAGCTCAGCTCCTCGACCGGGTACAGCTTGCCCGAACGCACGGCCTCGACCAGCAGGCCGACCGCCTGGAAGTTCCGCCGGTCAGGCTGCTCCCAGACCGCGCACGCCTCGGTGAACCAGTGCGGGATGCGGTTCCTCGTGGCCGTCAGCGTCACCGCGTGCGTGTATTCATGCCGGAGCACCGCATACCAGTTGAACTGCCCGAACCCGCCCCGCAGCGGGTCCGGCGCCGGCATGGCGATCACGCGCCCCGTGCACGCGCCCACCGTGGGAAGCCACCCCCGGCCGCTGATCCGCATCGAGAACTTCGCCTGGTCCGGGAACATCTCGACCAGCGTCTTCTGCTCGGGCGTGTGGGCGAAATCCCGGGAGACCTCCTCGTGGATTTCCTCAGCCACCTCCGCGATCCACTCCAGGAGCACCTCGTCGTGCTTGCCATCGACCTTGATGATGAAGTGCGGCGTTTCCCGGACCGAGAACGACTTCATCGCGTCCAGCAGGTCCAGGTAGTTCTTCACGTCCGCGCGGAAGTCGTCGATCTGGAATGCCTTGTCCAGCGTTTCGTGGGCCAGCTCCTCCCACCCGGTCTGCATGTACAGCCTGCCCAGCCCCGTCACAGGCCCGGCCAGCTCGGGTGCCATCTCCATCGCCTTGCGGAAATGTGCCTCGGCCTCGTCGAACTGCCGGGCGCTCGACAGCCAGTCGCCGATGGTCTCGTGCATCTCGGCGGAATCGGGATTAATCGCCGCGCCGCGCTTTATGTACGGCTCGGCGCCTGCGGGCGCGTACCTCAGCATGTGCACCGCCGCCATCATCGACAGCGCCTGGATGTCGTTGGGGTTGACCTTCAGCAGCTTCTCCAGGACCTCCTGGGCCTGGGAGAGCTTCTGCCACCGCATCAGCGTGGCCGCCTCCAGCAGCATCGCGTCGGTGCAGTTGGAGTTGATCTTCAGCGCCTCTTTGGCCTCGGCAACGGCCTTCTCGAACTCGAATGTCGCCAGCAGCAGCACCCCATTGCCCACGTGGACGTCGGGGAGGTTCTTGTTGATCTTGGCCGCCAGCTTCAGCTCCTCGCCGGCCGGGCCTCCCTTGTGCTTTTCCAGCAGCAGCTCCGCCGCGGCGATGTGGGCGGGCCAGTACGTCTTGTCCGCCCGCTGATAGGCCTCCTGGAGGTAGTTGTGCAGGATGTTCTGCGCCTGCTCGGATGCCTTCTGCCCGGTCAGGATCGCGATGCGGTTGAGGGTCTGCCCCGCCGCCACCAGGCTGGGGGCGTCCTGGGTGAATCCCGACCGCTGCACGGACTTCTCGATGGTCTTGTAGACCTGGACCGCCTCGGCCTTGCTGCCCACGATCTCCAGGCTCCGGCCCAGTTGGTAGATGGCCGGGGCCCAGTCCTCGCGGCAGGCGACGGCCTGCCGGGCCTGGTCCAACGCGGGGGCGTACTCGCCCACCCGCGCGTGCAGTTGGGACATCAGCACGTGCCACGGGGCGTCGCGCTCGCCCAGGGCGGCGACGGCACGCAGGGCGGCCTTGGCGTCGTCGTACTTGCCCGTCATGGCGTAGCAGTCCGCCAGGCCCAGGTGCGCCTCCAGCCTGCGGGCGGCCGATTCGGCCAGCGTTCTGTACTCGCCGATCGCGCCGGCGTAGTCGCCGCTGGTGTACCGCCGGCGGGCTGAGGTCAGCGAGGCCGGCTTGTCGGGCTCCGCCGGCCGGGTCGTGTCGGCGGGGCGTGTCTGTGCGGGGCCGCCGGCGGGGCGGGTCGCTGCCGGCTCGGCGGTTGCGGCCTGCACGCCGTCGACCCCTCGGGCCGGATTCGCCGACAACACCAGCACCGGCATTACGGCGAGGATCAGCTTGCGCATGTGGTATTCTCCGTCGCGCGCACCATTCCCGGCGCACAGCAACTCCTCCGACGGGCTTGTCGGGACTTGAGGGTATTGTATCCTCTTTCCCTTCGACGCCAAAGCGGCAGTGAAGTTCCCCCGGCCACGGCACGTTCGGCCAACTCCCGCCGACACTTGCCGCCCCCGCGGCGCGCAGCGACGGGGTCGTCGGCCCGGGCACACGATCGGCGCACGGCGGGCC
>DASRZG010000559.1:0-2179 GCA_035686585.1 Phycisphaerae bacterium | reverse complement strand
CCAGCTCCGGTATCGCCATGCCTTCGCTTGTCCCGGAAGACGTCGGCGTTCGACTCGCCATCGGTGGCCTCCTTGACTCCTTCAGCGACGATGGTACCATGCCCGTCCGGAGGCCTTTTGGGGACGGCAACGGGCTGCCGGTGGACCGGTCGGGAGGGCGCCTTTCACGGGTGTCTCCCGCGGCTTCCGTATGGGACGTTACCATGAGGCAGAGATCAGTCATCCTGACGGCGGCCGCTGTGGGCCTGATGGTCCTCGCCGGCTGCGGAAAAGACGAGGCCGGGCGGGGGCCTGCCTCCCGGCCCTCGACCAGCGAGGCGGCTACGACGCTCCCGGACATCCCGGATCTGGACGAGACCGCCGTCGTCGCCGACGGTCCGCTGGTGAAGGCCCGCCCCGACGAGCAGCGGAAGGACCGCTACACCCTGGACGAGAAGGCATACGTGGGGTCGTTGCGGATCACATGCAGGATCCCGTCCGTGCGGGCCACCCTCCCGGACCTCAAGGCCGTCGATTTCACCGGCCCGTGCCCCATCAAAGACCCGATGGCGATCGAGCCGTACAAGGTCATCTACGACGGGATCCGCCAGCAGGGCTACGACATCAAGAATGAGGTGGAGTTCTACAGGGACTGGAACCCGCCGTGCCTGGACGGCCCGCTCCGCTGGCTGGCCCCCGCCGGCCAACACATGGCCGTCGAAGGGGCGGCGATCATCATCGAGGGGATCAAGTCCGGGCCGCGCGAGGAGCTGGTCCGCGGCCAGGTCCTGATGAACCACCGCTACTGGCAGGGCAACTACATTCACGGCCGGAACAACTACAGCGGGTACAACATCGCCTTCGTCCCCCCCGATCAGAGGATCGTGCTGGGTACGGGAGACCACTTCCCCTGCGAGATCGCCATCACCGAACACGACAGCGGGCGGGGGCTGGGGGAGCCGTTCCGGCTGCCGCCGCTGGCCCTCAAGCGGGAGGGCTCCTTCACGGGATGGCTGTACGAGGCCAACGCGGGCAGTTGGGGGCAGCCCGGGCCCGGGACGGCGCCGTCCCCCACGTTCCGGGAGATGGGCGTCTACACCATCCGCTGCCTCCGCCATCCCTGGCACGTCGGGTACGCGATCGTCGTGGACAACCCGTACGTCGCCGTCTCCGGCGCCCAGCAGACGTACTCCCAGTCGCGTGACGGCAGGGTCACCATCGCCGGCGTCCCCGTCGGCACCTGGAAGGTCCGCATCTGGCATCCCCTGATCGAACCGGTGCAGCCGGTGCACGAGGTCAAGATCGAGACGGACGAGATCGCCCATCTGATCGTCGATTTCAAGCCGCCGAAGGAGCTGCTGAGCCTGGTCAAGTGATTCCTCTGCCGCGTGGCGTCCCCAAACGAAGCGATCCGCCGAGGCGGAGAACCGTTTAGCCGCGACCCGCAGGGGAGCGCGTCCGTTCCCGCACACTGTGTCCTGGCATGCGCCCGCGCTTTCCCGGCGGGACGTTCAGGCGAGATGCGGATGGAGTGGCGCAGGCGCATGCGAAGGCACTCTGTCCGGCGGGCGACGCGCTCCCCTATGGGTCGCGGCTAAACAGGTACTCACGCCTGCCGAGGTGGCAGCATACCTGCCAGGTCAGATGGCCACCTTCAGGCGTCGAGCTTGTCGAGGATCTCCCGCAGGTCGGCGGCGAGGATGGGGGCGTGGCCTTCGGCGAAGCGGTTGGCGGCGACCCATTCCCGCGGGGGGGTCTTGCCGTCGGCGGGCTCGTTGTGGATGGGGGTGAACCCGGGCCGCATTCGCTCGCGGAGGTCGATCAGCGGGAGGCGGTGGAGGCAGGCGGCCTGGGCGATCACGGCGTTGTACATCCAGGCGAACGGCTCGAGGTGCGAGCAGGGGGGCAGCGTCGCGGGGATGGGCAGGCACCCGGCCGAGATCAGGCGGCGGATGAGCATGGTGTAATTGGCCTCGAAGTCCGTCCGCTCGGGGTGGCCGGTGGGCAGGTCGGCCCCGCCGATCAGCAGGACGGCGCAGTGCGGGTCGCAACGGGCGAGGACGGTGTCGAGGGCGGCCCAGACGTCCGGAAGCCGCCAGCCGGGGCTGTTGCCATGCGATCGGCCTTGCTCCGACGCCGGTGCGCACGCCGCCGCCAGCTCATCACCCAGGAAGACCGGCCCGCCGGATCGGCCTGAGGT
>DASRZG010000558.1:0-4501 GCA_035686585.1 Phycisphaerae bacterium | reverse complement strand
GGCGGCGCGGTCGCCGCTTTCGATGAGGACCCAGACGGCCGCGTCGCCGGCGCGGAGGGCCTCGGCGATCTGGCGGCGGAGGGGCGAGTCGGTCAGGGCCCCGGCCTGGGCCGGTGTGGGCCGGGCGGAGTGGATGCTGCGAGTCGGGTCCACCCCGTAGCGGATCGGCGGCAGGACCACCATCCACGGCAGCGTGGGGTTGCCCTGGGCCTCCCAGATCTGCCCGATGCCGGGCGGCATCTCCTTGTCCACGTCCACCGTGCGAACGTCGACGTTGGCGGGGGACTTCTCGTCGGCGCGGGCCTGCGTGAGGGCGTCGGCGGCGGCCTGGGATTCGGCGTCAATGGGCCCCCGGTGGAAGATCAGCACGCCGTAACAGTCCGGCTCCCAATTCTCCAGGGCATACTGGAACACCGGCACGTTGCACGCCCCCGCGGCAGCGGCGAAGACGCCCAGGGAAACAAGACATAAACCGACAGCAATCGTGCGGGCAGGTTTCATGGCATCGCCTTTATGGAGTGAAACGGTACGTCGGGCTCATTATACCGTTTTTGCCCGCGGGATTCCTGAACAGCACGTTCGATTAGAGATGGATTGGCGGGCCGGAGGGGGTGCAGGTCTTCACCCGGCCTTGACGGGGATGACCCGGGCGATCTCGCGGGAGAGGTTCTCGATGCTGAAGGGTTTGATGAGGACCGCGACGACGCCCTGCCGGAGCAGGGAGTCGATCACGCCCGGTTGGCTGAAGCCGGTCGCCACCAGGACGCGGACGTTCGGGTCGATCTCCTTCATCAGGCGGAAGGCGTCCTCTCCGCCGAGCTTGGGCATGATCAGGTCGAGGACGACCGCGTCGAAATGCCCCTCGGCCTCACCGAAGACCTCGACGGCTTCGACGCCGTCGGCGGCGGGGGTGACGGTGTAGCCCAGGCCCCGCAGCGCCCGGGCGGTGAAGTTCCGGACCACATCCTCGTCGTCAACCAGCAGGATGTTCCCGGCGCCTTTGATCGGCCTTCCGGCCTGCGGCGACGGCGGGCCGGCCTCGGTCTCGGCCAGCGGCAGCAGCACCTTGAACGTGCTGCCCCGGCCCAGCTCGCTGTACACGTCGATCGCGCCGGCGTGGCTCCGCACGCACCCGTACACGCTCGCCAGGCCCAGCCCCGTGCCCTTGCCGGCGCTCTTGGTGGTGAAGAACGGCTCGAAGATCCGCTGCTGGAGCTTGGCGTCCATGCCCACGCCGGTGTCGCAGACGGCGATCTCTACGTGCGGTCCGGGGTGGACCTGCCCGGCCCGCATCGCGCAGTAGTCCTGGTCCAGCACCACCACGCGGGTGGCGAAGCGCAGCTCGCCCCCTTCGGGCATGGCGTCGCGGGCGTTGACGGCGAGGTTGAGGATGGCGTTCTGGATCTGCGTCGGATCGCCCATCACGCAGGACGGGCGGGCCTGGAGGTCCTGAACCAGCTCGATCCGCCGGTCGATGGAGTGGCTGAGCAGCTTGGCCACCTCGGCGATGACCTCGTGGACGTCCACGGGGATGGTCTGGATCGGGCCCTTGCGGCTGAACGCCAGCAACTGGCGCGTCAGGTCGGCGGCGCGGGTGGCGGCGCGAACGATCTCGGCGGCGTACCCCCACTCGTCCGAGTTCCGCTCCAACTCCATGTCCAGCAGTTGCGCGTTGCCCAGGATGCCGGTCAGCAGGTTGTTGAAGTCATGCGCCACCCCGCCGGCGAGCTGGCCGATCGCCTCCATCTTCTGTGCCTGCCGGAGCTGCTCCTCCAGCCTCGCCTGCCGGCGATCGGCCTCCTTGCGGTAGGTGACGTCGGCGGCGAACTCCAGCCGCACCTGCCGGCCGTCGATCCAGTTGATCGCCTGCGCGCGGCACTCATACCATTTCTCATCCGCCGGATTCTGCAGCTCGCACAGGCATACCCCCGTGGGGCGGCCCTGGTCGTCGACCAGGCGCTTCGGGTCGCACCGCGTGTCCGGGTTGGCGCCCAGGAAGAGCAGGCCCTCCAGCAGGGACATGCCCACGACGTCGCCGAAGACCTCGCGGCAGTGCCGGTTGATGAACAGGATCTCGTTCGTGTCCAGGGCCGACACGCAGACGATCGCGTCGATGCTGTCCATGACGGTGCGGAACCGCTCGAAGGCCTCGGTCAGCTCCTCTTCCGCCCGGACGCGGTCCGCCATCTCCCGATGCAGTTGGCGGTTGCTGCCGGCCAGCTCCTCCGTGCGTTCGGCCACCAGGTCCTCCAGGCGGTCGCGGTGCCGCGCCACCTCCGCCTCCGCCTGCTTCCGTGCCGCGACCATGTGGCTGAAACGGCCCGCCAAGTCGCCGATCTCGTCGTCCGATTGCACCCGGATCGAGCTGTTCAGGTCCCCCGCGGCGGCGGCCTCGGCCGCTTCTGAAAGCTGCCGGATCGGCCTGACGATGTTCGAGGCCACGCGGAGACACACGACGACCAACCCCGCCATCAGCGCCGCGGCCACCGCCCCGTGCCGAAGCGCCAGCAACGTCAGGTCCCGATGGAACTGGCGGTGCGAGACGCCCACAAGGACGATCCCGTCCGACTCCCCGCCCACGGGGAGGATGTCCGTGGCGGCGAGCGAGTAGTGCGTCCCGCCCGCGGCCACGATCCGGATGCGCCCGGTTTCCGCGTCTCTGGGGCCTCGCGGCCGGTCGGCAAGGCCCGCCCGCAGCACGGAGGCGTCCGTGAACGTGGTTGTCTGAAGGCGGTCCCCGTCCATGACCGTCACGTCCACGCCATACGTGCCGGCGATCTGGGCGGCGAACCGGTAGTCCAGCAGCTTCTCCGCCCGAAGGATCCACGCCACCGCCCCTTCCGAAACGATGGGCTGGACGACGCCCACTCCCATCCCCGCCTCTCCCCGCATCGCGCCCGCGGTCCGCTCCCCGGCCAGCGCCCGGGCGAGCGCGGGCGTCTCCGCCAGCCGGTCGCCGTACCGCGCGGGGGCGTGCCCCCTTGCCAGGACCGTGCCTTTCGCGTCGGCGAGCGTGATCAGGTCGATGCCCATCACCCCGCGCGCCCGCTGGAGGGTCGCCAGCAGCGCCTGCCTGTCCCCGCGCTGAAGCACCTCCCGGAAGCCCTGATCCGCCACCAGGGCGGACGTGCCGGCCAGCAACTCGTCGCTGATGTGCTCCACCTGCGTCCGCAAGCCGACGCTGTCGTCGGCCAGACGCCCGGCCAAGGCGGCGTCCATCTCCCGCCCCGTGATGACCACGGCCACGATCGTCCCCACCGCGATCGGGATCAGGCCCACCAGCAGGAAACGAATCAGCAGCCTGTTACGAAGTCTCTTCATCTGGGCTTACCTTCAGGGGATCACCATGGGCACGAACAACGGCTGGCCGAACTCCGACTTGCCGTACTCCCGGATGATCTCCTGGCCTTCGGGGGACACCAGGAACTCCAGCAGCGCCATGGCGCCCGGAAAGTCGACGCCGGGCTGTTTCAGCGGGTTGATCAGCGTGACGCTGTACACGTTCAGCAGCCGTTGGTCGCCCTCGATCACCGGCATCAGGCGCAGGCGTTCCCGGAGGGACAGCCAGGTGCCGCGGTCGCTCAGCACGTACGCCCCCTGCTTGTCCGCCTGCTCCAGCGTCGCCCCCATGCCCTTGCCCGTCTGGAGGTACTGAGGCCCGTCGGGCGTGATGCCGGCCAGACGCCACAGGGAAAGCTCGCGCAGGTGCGTGCCCGATCGGTCGCCACGCGACAGGAACAGCGCCCCGATCTCGTGAATTCTCTTCAGGCCGGTCACGATATCCCCCGTGCCCGCGACGGCCGCCGGGTCGCTGAGAGGGCCCAGCAGGAGGAAGTCGTTGTGCATCAACTCCACCCGGTTCACGCCGTAGCCTTCCATGACCAGGGCGTTCTCCTCGCTGCGGGCGTGGGTCATCAGGATGTCCGCCCGGCCCTGCCGGGCCAGTGCGATGGCGGCGTCCGTGCCGTGACTGATCACCTCCACCCGGATGCCGGTCCCGCGCGTGAATTCCGGCAGCAGGGCGTTGAGCAGGCCTGAATCGAACGTGCTGGTCGTCGTGGCGAGGCGCAAGGCCTTGCCGGCCTTGGCGGGATGATCCTGCGGCCCGCCCCCACAACCGGCGGCCACGATGAGCGGAAAGGCCATCGCAACCGCAACAAACGCGGCGGCCCTTCGCATAGCTTCTACCTCCATAACACATTGCAGCGCGACGCTCGGTTACGTCAGCGTCGCTAAATTATAGCCCCCCTCCCATCCGCCCCGTTCGTCCCGGCCCTTCCGGCCTGCGGCGTCTCTGCGGCGTCTCTTGACTGCCCGGGGCCGTCGGGCTAAGGTGATGTCGGCCGGGCAGTTGGCCGGTGGAGCCGAAGTGGCGGAACTGGCAGACGCGCAGGATTCAAAATCCTGTGGGGCTTACACCCCGTGAGGGTTCGACTCCCTCCTCCGGCAATGCGGGCCCGTCCGGAAGGCGCGGCGGGCGCTCGAGGTCGAGCGTCCGCCG
>DASRZG010000557.1:0-7582 GCA_035686585.1 Phycisphaerae bacterium | reverse complement strand
GGCAACGTGGTGGCCGCCGACAACATCCGCCAAGTGGGCCGGCGGGTCTTCTACCTCCGCGACGGGCGGTGGGTCGACGCCGAGGAGGCCGGCGACCGCAAGGCGAGGGTGGTCGAGCTGTACTCCCAGGAGTACTTCAAGCTGCTGAAGTCCAACGCCGACTTCGCCCGCGCCCAGAGCGTCGGCTGGAACGTCTCCATGAACCTCAACGACGAGCGGATCGTCGTCGCCAAGGACGGCAAGCAGAAGGACGAATCCCTCCGCCAGCAGAGCCGCCCCCAGCCGATCCAGCAGCCCGGCTCTCCGGTGAACCAGGGGTTGAACGATCGGCAGCTCCAGATCCAGGCGCCCAACATCGAGCAGATCAGGCGGGCGCCCAACGCCAATGATGTCAGGGAGGCCAAATGATGAAGCGCGCACTCGTGGCCGCCATGGGCGTCTTGCTGCTGACCGCCCCGGCATGGGGACAGCTCCGGCGCGCCGCCGGCGCGGCCGGGCAGGGGAACATCCACGAGCCCTTCACCGGCCCCGTCACGGCCGACAAGATCCGCGCGGCCATTGACGACGCGGTCATGTTCCTGCGAAGCCGGCAGGCCAACGACGGCTCCATCCCCAGCGGCCATGCCCAAGGGGGCGGGACCGCCCTGGCGGCGCTGACCATGCTGGCGGCCGGGGCGGACCCGGCCAGCGACGACGGGCTCAAGAAGGCGCTGAACTACCTCGCCGGCATCAAGCCCGACAACACCTACGTCCGCGGCATCCGCGCCAACGTCTGGGAGTACGCCCTGCGGAAGGTGCCCTACGACGAGAAGATCCGGGCGATGCTCAAGGAGGACTTCGACTGGCTGCTGAAGGCCCGCAACAAGGAGGGCTGGCGGTACACCAGCCAGTCGACCGACTGGGACAACTCCTGCACCCAGTACGGCGTGCTGGGGCTGTGGGCCTGCGCCCGCGCGGGGCTGGAAGTGCCCGAAGAGGTCTGGAAGGTGATTTCCGCCCACTTCCGCAAGGTCCAGAGCGCTGACGGCGGGTGGAGCTACACCACCGGCGGGTCGACGGCGAACATGGCTACCGCCGGCCTGGCGAGCCTGTTCCTGGTCTTCGACATGCACCACGGAAAGAGCTTCTTCAGCCGGGAGAACCCCCGCGCCTTCACCGAAGGCGACGCCGCCAAGGTCCTGGAATCGCTGGACCGCGGCATGGCGTGGCTGGGCAAGGCCGGGGGCAAGGGAGGCGGGTATTACCTGTACGGCATCGAGCGGACGGGCGTGGCCGGCGGGCGGAAGTACTTCGGCGGCGAGGACTGGTTCGCCGGCGGGGCGCGGACCATCCTGCGTGAACAGGCCCCCAGCGGGGCAATTCCCGGCGGCTACGGCGACGTGGTCAACACCTCCTTCAGCACGCTGTTCCTGGTCTATGGCGGCGCCCCCGTGGCGTTCAACAAGCTCGAGCACGGCAGCGGGCAGGACTGGAACCTCAACCCCCGCGACCTGGCCAACCTCACCAAGCACCTGTGGGGCGCCTACGAGAGGCCGTTGAACTGGCAGAGCGTCTCGATCGACGCGCCCGCGACGGAGCTGGAGGCGCCGATCCTGGTGATCACCGGCTCGGCGGCCGCCAAGTTCAGCGAGGAGCAGATGCTCAAGCTCCGCGAGTACATCCTCCGCGGCGGGACGGTCCTGGCCGAGCCCAGCGACCACAGCGAGGAGTTCGCCGGGTACATGCAGGATCTGCTGAAGCAGATGTTCCCCCCGGGGCCGGGCGATTTCTCCGTAACGGCGTTGAAGGACCTGCCGGCGGACCACGGCATCTACACGGTGCTCAAGCAGGACTGGAAGGACCGCCCCCGCCTGCGCGGCGCGGGCGACCGGTCCCGGACGTTCTTCCTGCTCTCCGACGGGTACATGTCGGCCGACTGGCAGATGAACCGCACGGAATCGGACGCCTTCAAGCTGGGCATGAACGTGCTGTTCTATGCCACCGACATGGGCGAGCTGGAAGGCAAGTTCGCCTCCATCCTCCCCGACACGCCGGCGGCCAAGGAGCGCAAGAAGACCCTCACCGTCGCTCGGGTCAAGAGGCCGATGGGGAGCATGTACGGCCCCGGCGACTGGAACGCAGCCGCGATGTCCTGGCGCGTCTTCGCCCCCTATGCCAAGCATGTCACCGGCTGTGAGCTGGTCGAGGCCAGGCCGGTCATTCCCGGAAGAGATAAGCTCGAGGGCATCGACCTGCTGCACCTGACCGGCCGGTATGGCCACACCGCGTTCACGAACCCCGAGGGCACAGCCGCCCTGAAGGCCTTCGTGGAAGGCGGCGGGACGCTGCTGGTCGACGCCTACGCCGGCACGCCGGAGTTCGCCAGAATGGCCCGGCGGGTATTGGAGAGGACCTTTGGCAAGCTGGCGCCCCTGCCGGACGACCATGTCCTGGCCGACGGTCGGTTCGAGGGCGGGGAGGACCTGGCCGGCGTCCGCTTCACGCTGCCGGCTCGCCGCGCCCTGCGGGCGCGGGGCGAGAAGCCCACCGGCCAGAAGCTGCTGGTGTGGATGATCGGCAGCCGGCCCGCGGTGATCCTCTCGGAGTTCGACCTGTCGGCGGCGATGGCGGGGATCCCCAACTACCAGTCCCTCGGCTACAAGCCCGCCTCCGCCCGCCGGATCGTCGGGAACATCCTGGCGTACATGAGCGTGGATTGATGATAGGATACGGCGTGGATCCTTGAGTACCGCCTCCGGCCCGTGTGGGCCTTCGCGAAACCGCAAGCGGGTTCCACGCGCCCCGGACGCTCTCAATTGGAAACGGGAGATTGGCATTTGGAAATGGGTTGCGGGCGACGCCCGCGCTGCTCTCTCCGCGTCCTCCGCGTCCTCCGCGGTTAGCTTAGTGGGTGAGGAGATGATGACCCCGCGGCGCATCCTGGTGATCGAGGACGACGAGGCCATCCGGCAGGGCATCGTCGATGCGCTGACGTTTGAGGGCTTCGCGGTCGCCCAGGCCGGAAACGTCGACGACGGGCTGGAGCTGGCGGTCACCTACGACTGCGAGCTGGTACTGCTGGACCTGGTCCTGCCGGGCCGGGGGGGATCGAAAGGGGCCGTCCGCGACGGGCTGGACATCCTCCGCGAGGTCCGCGCGTCCCGGCCGACGCTGCCGGTGATCATCCTGACCGCCCGCAGCGAGGAGTCCGACCGCGTCGCGGGCCTGCGGCTGGGGGCCGACGACTACGTCGTCAAGCCCTTCAGCGTCAAGGAGCTGCTGGCCCGGGTGGAGGCGGTCCTGCGGCGAAGCCCCGAGCGGCCCACGGACGTGGCCGAGGTGCCCCTGCCCGCCGGCGTGGCCGACCTGGCCCGGCGCGAGGTCCGCTTCGACGACGGGCGGCGGTGCGAGCTGTCCGAGCGCGAGGCCGACCTGCTGCGGTACCTGGCCGCCAACGCCGGGCGGGCCATCTCGCGGAAGGAAATCCTCTCGCGGGTGTGGATGATCGACCCGACGGGGCTGGACACGCGGACGGTGGACATGACCGTCGCCCGCCTGCGGGAGAAGCTCGGGGACGACCCGGCCGACCCGTCGATGCTGCTGACGGTGCGCGGGCAAGGCTACATGGTCGCCGGGCCGGGCGGATCGGCATGAAACGCCTGTGGCACATCTGGCTGGCCTTCGGGGCCTGCCTGGTTCTGGTCCTGGCGGCGATGGCGTGGATCAGCGCCAACGCCCTGCGCCTGGAGCGCGTCGAGGCCGGCGCGAGCCTGTGGGCCGACCACGAGGAGAACATGCGCCTGGCCCTGTGGCGGATGGACTCGGCCCTGAGCCCGCTGATCACCCGCGAGAGCGCCAGGCCGTACTTCTCCTACAGCGCCTTCTACCCCATCAACCGGGCGTACACGCGGATGTTCGCCCAGATCACCCCGGACGAGGTGATCGTGGGCTCGCCGCTGCTGACGTACCGCTCGGAGATGATCCGGCTCCATTTCCAGATCGATCCAGCCGGCGCGGTGACCTCGCCGCAGGCCCCGGCCGGCAACGAGCGAGACCTGGCCGAGACGGGCTACACCGGCCATGCCGAGATCCTCGCCGCCGCGGCCGAGCTCGACCGGCTCAAGGCGGTCCTGTCGCGGCAGGCGCTGGTGTCGGCCCTGCCGGCGCCCGAGGCGCCGACCACCGCGCCGGCTGTGGTCCTGGAGACGCCGACCAACACGCTTCGCCGGGCCCTGCCCAACCCCGCGGCCCAGATGCAGCAGCAGAAGATCGCCAACGCGTCGGAGTTCCAGTACCGCATGAACGCCGCCCAGGGCGCCGCCGGAATCGGCCGGGACGAGAACCTGAATCTGTCCGGTGTCCGGCAGGGCGTGGCCGAGGGCGCCACCCAGGCGGTCTGGGTGGGGACGGAACTGGTCCTGGTCCGCCGGGTGTCGATCGGCGGGTCCGACTACGTCCAGGGGTGCTGGCTGAACTGGCCCAGCATCTGCCGATGGCTGCTGGAGGGGGTGGGGGACATCCTGCCGGAGGCGGACCTGCGGGCGGCATCGGCCGGCCCAAGCGGCGGCGGGGCGTACCGCCTGGCCGCCTTGCCGGTCTGCCTGTCGGCGCCGGCGCCGCGGGTGGACGGACAAACGGCGTATGCGTCCCCGCTGCGGATGTCGCTGCTGATCGCCTGGGCGTGCGTGCTGGCCGGCGCGGCCGCCGTGGCGGGGCTGCTGGCGGGGGCGGTGAGGCTGTCCGAGCGGCGGGGTGCCTTCGTCTCGGCCGTCACGCACGAGCTGCGGACGCCGCTGACCACCTTCCGCCTGTACGCGGAGATGCTGGCGGAGGGAATGGTCACCGATCCGGACAAGCGCCTCGCCTACGCGAAACGCCTCCGCGACGAATCGGACCGGCTGGGGCATCTCGTCGAGAACGTCCTGGCCTATGCCCGCCTGAGCCGGGGGCGCTCCGGCTCGCCGCAGCCGGTGGCGCTGGGTGAGCTGATCGAGCGGATGCGGGAACGCCTCAATGCCCGCGCCCAACGAGCCCAGATGACGCTGTCCATCGAGGACACCGACACGGCCGCCGATCTTCGTGTGATGGCCGATGCCTCTCTGGTCGAGCAGATCCTGCTGAACCTGGTGGACAACGCCTGCAAGTACGCCTCGCGGGCGGAGGATCGGCGGATCGAGATCGCCCTGGCGCGGCGGGGGCGGTTCGGGGCGATTCGCGTCCACGACCACGGGCCCGGGATCGGCCCCGACCAGTCCCGCCGGCTCTTCCAGGCCTTCTCCAAGTCCGCCGACCAGGCCGCCCGCTCCGCCCCCGGCGTGGGGTTAGGCCTGGCCCTGAGCCGCCGGCTCGCCCGGGACATGGACGGCGAGCTGGCCCTCGACCCCAAGGTCCGCGAGGGCGCCTGCTTCGTGTTGACGCTGAGGCAGCAGCCCGTTTAGCCGCGACCCGAAGGGGAGCGCGTCCTCCCCCGGACCCTGTGCCCCCGGCATTTGAACTGTCAAGGCATCGGGATGACGTCAAGTCGCACCTGGATAGGACCAATCTCATCGATCTGGAGAGTGGGAAAGCGGAGGTTCCGCAGGGAAATGGTGACCGTCTTCCCGGGTCCGGCGCCCGGCTTTGCCGGAGCGCAGGTCATCACGCCGGACATTGCCGTTTCGCCCGGTAGCGGCGGAGCGGGATGCGCACCGCCCCACTGGCGCGCGGGCGGGTACACGTTCCCTCGGTACAGGACCACGCTCAGCCCGTCCTTGCCGGGGGCGATCTCCGCCTGGAGCGGGCCGGCGATCTCGTCAGGCAGCCTCCACCAGACCGCCAGCCTGGCATCCTCGCCGATGACCGCGATGAAGACCCTGCCCTCCGACCAGTGCGACTTCAGCTTGAAGTCCATTTCCGGAGCTTTCCCGGCCACGCCGGCGAGGTACGCGTCCACCCGCCGCCTGGCGTTGCCGGCCAGGGCGTTTACCGCCGCCCGGAGAATGTCGCGCTTCTGCCCGGGCAGGTTGATGTCCTTCTCCCGTCCCAGGTACCAGGTGCCCTGCACCGTCGGGCCCTCACCCCGGATGGCCCGCACGGAGAGGGTCCACCCGGCCCGCGGTACCCCGGGAGGAGGGTAGTCCTGCCGCTGCCAGGCTTTGCACTCGTCCAGAGCCGCAATCACGGCCTTGGCCTGCTCGCGGGTGATTTGGACCTCTATATACGGGTCGGATCGGTTGTCGCGAAGGTCCGACGCGATCACGAGGTCCTGGAACGAGACGCCGTCAGGCTCGAAGTGGGTCAGGACCATATGGAGAAACGCGTCGCCGGTTGCTTCGGGGACGGTGGTGGGCGCAGTAGCGGCCACCTTTGTGGGCACCTTCCTTTCTTTGTCACGGCATCCCGGATGGGCAATCAAGGCGAGCACGGCCAAAACTGTCAGCATGGCGTTACGATCGGGCATAGTGGCTCTCCATCTCTCATCCAGGAAAAGAGACGGCCCGACCAGCAAGTAGTTCCCGCAATTCAGCGACCCCAAGTCTTGAAGCCCGGGGACAGCATATCGAATAGAGTGATACACGCGTGATGGGGCGGGGTCAGTTTGCCGAGGGCACAGTGTCCGGCCGCGGACGCGCTCCCCGCTGGGTCGCGGCTAAACAGGTGCCCCGGTTGACGGGCCCGCGCGGGGAGCCCGGGCGGCTTGCCAGACGCATTCATCGCCGTGAGATCACCACATCGTCATACGCCGCCGCCGCGCGGGGGCTCATCACGAGGCTTGCGTACCCGGTCGTCCAGGTCTTGTCCGTTGCCGTGATCTTCACCCCGCCCGTTTCGGCGGACAGCTCGGCTCCGTGCATCTCGACGGTAATCGGGACGAACTTGCCGTCGGACGCGGGGATGGCCTTGGCCGCCAGCGCCACCGGGCGGCGGCGGTCGGGGTCGCCCTTGGCGAGGAAGAGCTGCCAGCCGTCGCCGTCGCCGGCGGGGCGGACGCCCGCGTAGTACCCGCTCACCCGCGTGCGGTCGCCCTCGTAGGGGCTGTCCTCCGGGTGGGCCAGCCGGAATCCCATCCCCGCCCACGGGCCGTCCTCGCCCCCCTCGGCCCGCAGCAGCTTCACCTCGAACGAGGCCCGCAGGTCGCCGAACGTCCACGGGCCGATCGCCGCCATGTGCGCGTTGTCGGGGAACGGGTCCTTCGCCGGGGACCACTGCCCCGTCTGGTTGTTCCGGATCGGCCTGGCGAAGGGGAACAGCCCCCGCACCTCCGGCTGGACGTAGGCGCCGTCGGCGATCCGCCAGAACGTGTCGTACTCGATCCACCCCTTCGTCGGCCCGCCGGAGAAGTCGTCGCGGAAGGTATCGCTGACCTCGGCGGCAGGCCCGCCGCGGTCGCGGGCGGTGAAGGTGCGGAAATCGGTGAAGACCTGTCTACCGCTCTTGACGGCCTCGACGGAGGCGATGAAGTCCGTGTCCGCGTTGACCGCCGGCGCCTTCCACGCAAGCTCGACCGCCTTGGACGTCGCCAGTGGCACGGTGACGGTCGTCGAGCCGGAATCGGTCACCTTGTCCAGCAGGCGGACCTGCCAGTTGACGGTGATCCGCGTGGAGGTGTCGGCCAGGTCGTCGT
>DASRZG010000556.1:0-2685 GCA_035686585.1 Phycisphaerae bacterium | reverse complement strand
GCGGCAGTTGGTGGTCCGGGCGGTCGAGGAGGGCGACCTTTCGCCCGAGGAGCTGGGCGAGATCCGCAGGCTGATCGACCACGTCCGCAAGGGCAAACGGGGAGAGAAACGATGATGAACCTGCTCAGGGAGATACAGGGGTCCGGAACTGTCTGCCGCCTCGGCTGGACGCTGCTGCACACGCTGTGGATCGGGGCGGCGATGGCGGGGCTGCTGGCGGCGGCGCTGGCGGTTTTGAGACGGCGATCGGCCCACGCGCGGTACCTGGCGGCGTGTGCGGCCCTGGCGCTGCTGGCGCTGTCGCCGGTGGCGACGTTCATGGCGGTTCCGGCGCCGGTCAGGCCCGCGGCCGCCGAGCTGCCCGATCCCGTCGTGGCGAAGTTCCCGGAGGCCCCTGCCCCGGCCATGCCGCTGCCCGTGCTCGGCCATGCCGCGCCGGCGACCGTCCCGCTGGCGCCCGCGCCGGCCGAGGCGGTCACGCCGGCCCGGCCGCCCTTGCTGGCACGCGTCTCCGCCGCCCTTGAGCCCGCCATGCCGTGGCTGGTCCTGGCCTGGGCGGCGGGCGTCTGTGTGCTGTCGGTGTGGCAGTTGGGCGGGTGGATCGCGGCCGGGCGGCTCAAGCGGCTCGCGACCACGCCGCCCCGGCCGGACCTGGCGCGGACCGTCTCTCGTCTGGCCCGCGCCGTGGGCGTCAGCAGGCCGGTGAGGGTGCTGGAATCGGTGCTGGTGAAGGTGCCCGGCGCCATCGGCTGGCTGAAGCCGGTGATCCTGCTGCCGGCGGGCCTGGCGACGGGTCTGACGCCGCGGCAGCTCGAGGCCATCCTCACCCACGAGCTGATCCACATCCGCCGCTGCGATTACCTGGTCAACCTCCTCCAGTCGCTGGTCGAGACGCTGCTGTTCTACCACCCGGCCGTGTGGTTCATCTCCGGACGCATCCGCGCCGAGCGGGAGAACTGCTGCGACGACATGGTGGTGGCGGCCGGGGCCGAGCGGGTCTGCTATGCCGAATCGCTGCTGCACGTGGCCCAGCGGTCTGTTTCAGGTGGGCGACCCGCGGCGGCGGTGGCGGCGACGGGCAGGCCGTCCCAGCTCCGCACCCGCATCGCCCGGCTGCTGGGGATCGGCGACGAGACGTCGCTCCGTGCGGTGCGAAGCTGGCCGGTCGCGCTGGTGTTGGTGGCCGCAATCGTGGTGGCCGGGTCGGTGTGGATCAGCGCCCGCGGCGAGCCGGCCGGTCCCTCCGCGGACAAGCCGCTGGGCCCGGCGGCTGTGGAGATCGCCGGGCGACTGGCGGAGCGGCTCTCGCAGCAGCGGCTGCCTTTCCTGACGCAGGAGAAGATCGACTCCCTCCGGGACGAGATGCAGGCCTTCCTGGCCGGCAAGTGCTCGAAGGAGGTGTCCACCCCGACCCTCCGTATGGTGCTGGCGTCGCTGGACCGGTACGTCCCGACCTACTTCCCGGACGAGCAGTCTACGTACCTGGACTTCCCCGACCGCATCGCCACGCTGAAGTGGAAGCTGTGGCTGGCCCTGAACCGCAAGCCGCTCGACGGCGCGCAGAAGTCCGCGCTGGCCGAGCAGGCCGCCTGGCTGCGATCGCACGTCGGCTCAATACCTGAGGAGCTCCCGGCCTACACACGAGCCGAGCGCCTTCGTCGCCTGGAGGGCCTCTTCGCCGACCCGCTGATGCCGCTTTTCAAGGAGCCTCGGCCGGAGGCAGAATTCGACCAGCTCAAGGACAAGCTGCGCAACTTGCGGGCCGAAGTGGCCGTGGGGTTCATAATCCAGAATGTGGTCCGGCACGCCCTATGGGCCCAGTACCCCGACCCCAATCGGATCGGCCTGCCGTTCGAGGCGACCGTGACCGGCGTGGGCAGCAGCGGCGACATGCGCCATGACCGCGTACGCCTCAGTTTCGGCGCGAACGAGACGTGGAAGGGCAGGCAGCTCTCACTCGGCGACATCGAGACAAGCCGGACAGTCCTGGACGTGCGGGCCCCGGCCGTGGTCCGCGCTCCGGACGGGATTGGCGGGCAGGCCGAACTGGAGCGATGGGCGAAGCAGGAGGGACGTGGCGACATCGGCTACGACGACGCCAAGGGCGGCGGCCTGTTCGCCTTTCGCGGGGCGAAGATGCTGTCGTTCCAGGCGCCCGACTGGCTGGCCGTGGACCGGATGCCCACCGCCGAGCTGACCAGACGCGTGGGCGAGCAGGGCACGCGCGTCGTCAGCCTGTCCGGCATCCCGGACCCGGACTACGAAAAGCCCGGCACCTACGTCGCCGTCCTGACGGCGGAGGGCGAGCTGTCCGTGATCCGGATCGCCTCCCCGCCGGCCAAGTCCGTCAGCCTGCACATCCGACCCCGCCCCGAGAGCAAAGAAGCGACCACCTTGCCCGCCACGGCGCCGGCGGGGGTGGACACAGGACGGGCGTCCGTTAAGACGGTTGCGTTTCGCGGCAAGGTGGTGGACGCCGACGGGCAGGTGGTGTCGGGGGCGCGGGTGACGGCACTGGGGGTGCTCGATTTCGGCCAGCGACAAGTGGAGTTCGTGCGGCTGGGCGAGGAGGCGACGGCCGGGAAAGAGGGCGAATTCCGCATCCCCGCGGCCGTTGACGCGGAGCGATTCCCCATGGTGATTCTGGTCGCCCGCAAGGCCGGGCGTGCCCTGGGTTGGATCCAC
>DASRZG010000555.1:0-8998 GCA_035686585.1 Phycisphaerae bacterium | reverse complement strand
GGGGATTCACGTTGTCACCGGGGCCTTCGGCTACTCCGGCAAGTACATCGCACGCCGGCTGTTGGAGGCCGGGCGGACGGTGCGGACGCTGACGAATTCGCTCCACCGGCCCGACCCCTTCGCCGGGCGGGTACGGGCCAGCCCGTTCCACTTCGACCAGCCCGGACAGCTAACCGAATCGCTCCGCGGCGCCGAGGTGCTCCACAACACCGACTGGGCGCGCCGGCACGCCGAGACACTCGGCGTCCGCTACGCCTCCGAACTCGCGCGCCGCCGTTAGCGGGGCGCTACACGGCGGCGTGGACGCTACGGATCTTGGCCAGCAGGCTGCGGGCGACGGTCAGGCGGCGGCGTACGTCCTCGCGAAACTGCGGATTACGTGTCCGCCGCAGTTCCGACCGGGAGTTGTACACCTCGCTGTCCAGCAGCCCGTCGAGCTCCTCGAGCTCCTCGTCAGAAAGGACCATTGTGTGTTGCATCGCGCGCCTCCTCCTCCCGGGCGCTAAGCCACTCTACTGTATTCTACGCGGCATGTTGTGTGGAGCAGGGTGGGCGATCCCGCGCGAACGGTCAATCGCCCCCCAGCGGAAGTCGTAGCGAAGCGGAGATGCCGTCGGTGCGGGGGGTTGGAGACGTCCCGGATGAGATCGACCCCCCACGAAGTGTCGCGTCAACTCAGCGCCGCCGCGACCATCTCATCGACGGTGGTGACGGCGGCGGCGCAGATGGTGTCGGCGGCGCCGTAGAAGATGGTCAGCGTGCCGTCGTCATCGATGACCAGGCCGTTGCTGAAGACGCAGTGGGCGAAGACGCCGGCCATCTCGTACGGGGCCTCGGGGACCAGGACGGGCTCGGTGCTGGTGCCGATCAGCCGGTCGGGCCGGTCCAGCTCGGTGAGCATGGCCGAGAGGGTGTACCGGCCCGTATGGTCGGCGGCGTGGTAGATCTCCAGCCAGCCGGCGTCGGTTTCGACGGGCGTGCCGCCGGCGCCGACCCGCTCGCCCTCGCGCGTCCCCGGCGCGGGCCGGTGCAGGACGCTGTGGCCGCCCCAGTGGCGCAGGTCCGGCGAGAACGCCGTCCAGATGCAGGAATCGTTGAACTGGGTCTTGTACGGGCGGTGGCGGCAGACGTAGCAGCCCTCGATCTTCCGCGGGAACACCACCACGTCCTTGTTGTGGCTGGGGAAGAGGATGCCGAGCTTCTCGAAGTGCACGAAGTCATCGGTCACCGCCAGCATGGGGTTGACGCCCAGGCCGCTGACGGCGGTGTAGGTGATGTAGTACCGCCCCTCCAGCGGGGTGATCCGGGCGTCCTCGCACCCGTAGGCCTCCCACTCGGTGGTGGGGAAGATGGCCGGGGCGGGGTCGACGGTCCAGTGGACCATGTCCCGGCTGCGGGCGATCCGCAGGTGGGACATGCTGGTCAGCAGCATCTTGCCGCGGTAGTCGAAGCCCCTGCCGTCCCGGCTGACCAGGTCCGGGTCCTCCCGATGGTAACGGCGGACCTCCACCCTCCCGGCGTGGTGGTTGTACACGACGACGCCGACGCTGCCCGGCTCGTCGCGGGCGGCCTCGCCCACGCGGACCAGCAGCAGGACCTCCTCGCCGAATCGGACCGCGCCGGGGTTAAGGGTGCACAGGACCGTCAGGTCGTCCCGCGTGGGCGGGACGTCCGCCGGCGTGATCAGCGGGTTGGCGTCCAGACGTCGTACGGGCATGATCGACTCCGACCAGCAATGCCGTTCATTTCTCCCGACAGGATAGCGTCTGGGGCGGGGGGCGAGGAAAGGTTTCTGCCGGGCGACGCTTGGGTGTGGAATGCGGATGTCGCCAAGGAACTCTCCGCGCCTTTCCCACCCTCAAGCCTCTGTTTGGTCCCATCGGGGCTCCACGATCTGCTGATACGGCCAGCAGATCGTTGCGCTTGGGGGTGCCACCCGGGAGGGCTCGGGAAGGATCAGGGATCCCGTCGCAGGTACGCGCAGGCGGCCTCATGGCCGGCGAGGGCGGCGCGGTCGAGGTCGAGCCTGCCGGCAGCGAAGGCGCGGCGGTGGCGGAGGATCTCGGCGTACAGGCCGGCGCGGAAGCGGTCGCCGGCGCCGGTGAGGTCGGCCGGGGCGAACGTGCCGTAGTGGGGGTTGAGCGTCCAGCGGGACGCGAACGATTCCCCCCTGCCCAGGGCGAGCTGGACGCCCTCGGGCATGGCCACGCCCATCAGCCGGGGGCGGGCGGGATCGGCCTGGGGGTACTTTCGCCAGATGCCGGCCAGGACCTGCTCGGGCGTGCCGCCGACCAAGCCGGTGATGCCGGCCGCCTCCTCGCGGTTGCAGACGAACACGTCGGCGACGGGGACGGGCTTTTCGAGCATGGCGTACGGCGGGACGGTGTGGGTGTCCAGGGCGACGATCGTGCCGAGCTCGCGGACCGCCCGGATCCATCGGGCCATGCCCGCCCCGCCGTCCGCGTCCAGGCGCGGCAGCAGACCGGCATAGCCGATCGCCATCAGGGCCGGCCTGCGGTCGGCGACGAGGGCCAGCTCGTCTTCGCCCCCGTCCAACTCGGCGGCGGCGCCGGGGGTGTGATCCACCCATCGCTGCTCGGACGTCAGCCGGATGAACGAGCTGCTGGTCGGCGCGTCGATCATCCGCACGCCCTCGACGTCCAGGCCGATCTCGCCGGCCAGGTACGCCTTCAGCCCGTACCCGGCGATGTCGCGCCCGACGCAGCCCATCAGGCCGACGTCCAGGCCCAGCTCCTTCATCCCGGCCGCCAGGATCGGCACGCCCCCCACCGACAGGTCCACCGCCCGCTCGACGATCCGCAACGGCTCATCGCCCGCCCCGGCGTCCGCCCGGCGGCGATGGTCCACGATGATGCTGCCGAAGCACAGTGCGTCCATCTCGATCTGGTTCTCCGCGATCTCCGCGACCTCCGCGGTTTGCAGGGAATCCGGGCTACGCCGTCCCGCAGAAGCGCAGGATCGCCAGCGCCAGTGTCCGGGCGGTCGCCAGCAGCGAGTCGATCTCGACGTACTCGTCCGACCCGTGTGCGCCGCCGCCGGAAGGGCCGAAGATCACCGTGTCGATGCCGAAGTGCCGCAGGGCGAACATGTCGCACGGGAACGGACCGCCCACGGGCTGCACCTCGCGCCCCAGCACCTCCCCCACCGCCTGCCGCATCGTCTCAACGACGGGGGCGGCCGGGTCCGTCCGCGAGCCGGGCATCCAGCGATGGCTGAAGCGGCGCTCGATGCCGAAGGCGGCCAGCTCCGGGTGATCCGCCACCCAACGGTCGAGGTGATCGAACAGCTCGCGCTCGACGTCCTCGCGCCGCTCGCCGGGGGTGGTCTGCCAATACACTTCCAGCTTACAGGCGTCGGGCACCTGCATGGGGATCTCCAGGCTGAACTCGCCGGCCTGGAGCTTGTTCATGAATACCGGCACGGGGTCGGGGTCGTCGGCGTATTCGGGCGGGATCGGGGCGGATTGGCGGCGGCGATCGCGGAAGGACCGGAAGCACTCGATCAGCGAGCCGATGTGTTCGACGGGGTTGGGCAGGTCCTCGCCGGCCAAGCTCATCCCCCCCGGCGCCGTCAAGGACAGATGGACGATCCGGAAACCCTTGTGGGCGTTGTACAGCCTCAGGCCCGTGGGCTCGAGGATGACCGCCGCGTCGCCGCCGAACCCGGCCAGGCGATTGGCCAGCGTGCCGTTGGACCCGCCGTGCTCCTCGTCGACGACCGACTCGAATACCACGTCCCCCGCCAGGCGGACCCCCGACGTACGGATCGCCTTCAACGCCGCCAGGCCCGCCGCCAGGCCGCCCTTCATGTCCATCGCCCCCCGCCCGAAGAGGCGACCGGCCTCCACGTCCCCGCCGAACGGATCGCGCGTCCACGGGGTCCTGCCGACCGGCATGGTGTCGGCGTGCCCGTTGAGGATCAGCGTCCGCCCGCCGCCGGCGCCGGTCATCCGCCCCACCAGGTTCGGCCTGCCGGCGTAGTCGCGGCGCTCGTAGCCCTCACCGCGGAAGAACAGCTCGTGCTCCGCCAGCCCCGCCACCGCCTCCAGATCGATCCGCTCGCACGCCACCCCGATTCCGCCCAGCCACGCGCGGATGAACTCCTGGACACCCCCCTCCCCGCCGCCGGGCGGGGTGTTCTCGCTGGGGATGCGAACCAGATCCCGCGTCAGGGAAACCAACTCGTCCGCGCCCGAATCGAGCGAGCCGAGGACCTTTCGTTCGTTGTGGTCAGTACCGGTCATGCGATTCCCGAGTTGCTTCTCCCGGAGCGGTCCACACCGACCCAACGACGCCAAATGGCAAGCCGCGTGGCTGGCCTTTTGGCGTCGTTGTCGTTCCCTTCGCCTCCCCCCCCGCGCCCGGACCCTACACCGGTCTCGCCTCCGGCGGCGCCGCCGTCAGCGCGTCGATGCTCACCGCGAAGCTCTTGTGGGTCTTCAGGAACGTGCCGGGGTACTCGACGGTGGGCTCCTGGAACAGCGTCCGCCGGAACGTGGTCTGCTGCCAGTGCCCGCAGTAGAACACGCCCTCGATGTGCTTGCAGTCCATGATGTCCTTCATGCCCACCGTCACCGCGAACGGCGGGATCATCTGGCAGTTCCCGCCCGCCTCGCGGACGGAGTTGATCACGAACGTGTCGTCGGCCAGGGCCACGATGTGCGTCCGGGCGTTGAGGAACTCCTTCTCCGGCACTTTGAACCAGCGGGAGACGATCCCCTCGTTGAATGCCACGTGCCCGTGGTAGCCCACGCCCGCGTAGCACACGTCGGCCGGGCCGTGGGCGTCCAGGGCGGCGTCGAAGGCCTCGGGGCAGCGAGGGTCGGGGAAGTGCATGTTCTCGCTGGGGATGCGCAGCGTCTCGTCCAGCCGGCTCCAGAGGATCTCCTTCATGGTCCGCTGAAAGCTCATGGGGTGGCTTTCAGGGATGAGCCGGCCCTGCCAGTCCATGTACTCGTCCATGTTGAAGGTGTGGACGTGGCGGCAGTCGATCCGCTCGGAGTTGACGAGGTCGGCAAACTTGGGGTACTGCCCGGTAGGCCCGACGGGCAGGATGAAGCAGGTGTGCTTGCCGGCGGCGTTGTTGGCGATCACCACGTCGGCCATGTGCCGCGCGACGTGCTCGTAGAAGGCGTCCAGGTCGCCCAGGACGGCGATGGGAATGTCCGTGTGGTCGGACAGCTCGTCGGTGGGGATGGCCAGCATCTGATCGAGTTCCATGACCGATCGCTCCCTATCGCGTCCCGCGAATCGCAGCGCTCCCTCACGCACGCCGACAATCGCTACCACCACCCTGCGGGGTTGTCAAGGCCACAGGGAAGCGGCGGCGCGGTCCGGGAACCCAAAAGCCCACGGATTGCTATCCGTGGGCTTTCGCAGGTTCCGATACGGAAGCACCGGTTCAGAAATGATCCACCCGCCTGTGACCCTGCGCCGCCGTGCTAGTCAAGCATTGCAGCGGACGGGACGATACGACTGTGGGTCGGCAAGGGAATGGGGACGATGCGCCGCCAGGCCGCTACCGGATTCGCCGTAAGGCCAATGCCCGGACCGCGCCGCGGCCGGTCGCCCGCCTTGGGGGAGTGTGCCTGATGGAAGGACCCGCCAGCGGACGGGAGAAGCCCAGGTTCCGTACGCCGATTCCGATCTTCGCATGGATCACAGCCGGTCTGCTGCTGCTGTCAGCGATGGGGCTGGTGGTGCTTCGCTGGGTGGGGATGATCACCCCGCTGAACACGGAGATGCTGGTGCTGGTGATCTCCGTGCCGGGCGCGCCGGTGGTGATCGGCCTGGTGGGCAGGGCATGGAGCCGGGCGCGGCGCCGGCGGCGCGAAGCCGCCCTGCAGGTGCGGCGATCCCGCGACGTGCTCCAGGCGGTGGTGGAGGAGCTGCCCGCGGGCGTGGTGCTGGTGGACCGCAGCCACCGCGTGGAGATGTGCAACCGGCACGCGCGCCAGTGGCTGGCGGGCGACGCCCCGCCGCCCGGGCCCCTCCAGTGCCACCGGCTTCTGAGCCGCAGCTCCACCGCCTGCGAAAACGACATGGGCCCGTGCCCGATCGACCGGGCGATCGAGACCCGCACGACGGTGACGGTCGAACACCCGGGGCGAAGCGCCGCCGGCAGAGACGTGACGCTGCAGGTCCAGGCGGTGCCGATCCCGGACCGAAGCGGCGGAGTGGGGCGGGTCGTGCTGCTGATCCGCGACGTGACCGAGCAGAGGCGGCGGGAGGCCCTGCTCGAGCGGAATCGGGCCAACGCGGAAGCGGCGGGCAGGGCCCAGAGCGAGTTCCTGGCCAACATGAGCCGGGAAATCCGCGACCCGGTGACGACGCTGCTGGGCCTGGCGGACCTGCTGGTCGGGACGCGGGCCGAGGACGGCGGGCCGCTGGCCGAGCCGTTGCACGGCATCCAGCACTGCGCCCGCCGGCTGCTGGGGATGATCAACGACGTGCTGGACCTGTCGCGGATGGAGGCGGGACAGTTCGCCCTGGAGGCCCGCGAGGTCTCCCCCGCCGACGTGGTGGCGACGGTGGCGGGGATGATGAGGCCGGAGGCGGCCCGGAGGGGCGACGATCTGTCGGTGGACTACGCCACGGCCCTTCCGCGGTGGATCCTGGGCGACGAGGCCCGCCTGCGGCGGGTGGTGACGGAGCTGGTGGACAACGCCGTCCGCTTCACCGAAAACGGGCGGGTGCGGATCGTCGCCAGCTTCGTGCCCGAGTGGCGAGACGCGGCGCCGGCCGTGCGGATCCGGGTGATCGATACCGGCGTCGGGCTGGACGAGGACGACCTGCCTTTCCTGTTCGAGCCGTTCGCCCGCCCGGGCGTCGCGCGGGGCCGGACCGGCCTGGGCCTGTGCCTGGCCCGGCGGATCGCCGAGATGCTCGGCGGAGAGTTGAAGGCGACAGCCACCGCGGGCAAGGGCGCCGTGTTCACGCTGACCGTCCCGACGGGGATTACCGGGCGGATGGAGATGGTCCAGCCCGACCCCCAGCAGGTGCCAAGCCCCCTGGCGCCTCAGGCCGGGGACGACCCGGAGGCCCTGGCGGGGGTGTCCGTGCTGGTGGCGGACGACCTGCCGGACCACCAGCGGCTGATCGCCGACCTGCTCGAAGGCGCCGGGGCCGCCGTGGAGACCACCGACAGCGTTGCCGGCGGTGTGGCGCGGGTCCGCGTGCGGTCGTTCCAGGCCGTCGTGATCGACCTGCAACTGCCCCGGGCCGACGGGGTCGCCGCCGCGCGGGCCCTGCGGGCGGCGGGGTTTGACGGGCCCATGATCGCCCTGACCGCCCACGCCCTGGCCGGAGACCGCAAGGAGTGCCTCGAAGCCGGCTGCGACGAGTACCTGCCAAAGCCCGTCGAGCCGCACCGGCTGGTCCGGGTCCTGGCCGAGCTGGTCCGCCCGGCCGACGGACGCGCCGTCCGGACGGTGGAGCCGCTGCGGTCCGAGTACGCCGACGACCCCGACCTGGCGGGCGTGCTGGAGACGTTCGTGGCGGGCCTGCCCACGCAGATCCAGGCCATGCGCGAAGCCCTTTCCAACGCCCATCACGAGGAGCTCAAGCGCCGCGCCCACCAGCTCAAGGGCGCCGGCGGCAGCTACGGATACCCCACGCTGACCGAGGTGGCCGGGACGCTCGAACAGGCCGCCCGGGACCGCGACATGGAGGCTGCCCAGCTCGCCCTGAGCGCGCTGGCCGAACTGTGCCGCGCCATCGCCGCCGGAAAGGCCGCCGAGTCGTCCACCAAGCCCGCCGACCCGCCCTCTACCTGACCGCCGGCGGAGCCGCGCGGGTCAGCTCGTACACCACGATCCCCGCCGCCACCGCCAGATTCAGCGAGTCCGTCCCCAGCCGCATCGGGATCGTCACCCGCCGGTCGCAGATGGCCAGCCAGTCGTCCGCCAGGCCCGCCGACTCGCTGCCGAACAGCACCGCCGTCCGCGACGACCGGACGAACCCCGCCAGCGGCTCGGCGTCCTCGTCCAGCACCGCCGCCACCAACTCGAGGCCCCAATCCCCCCGGAGCCTCTCCAGGCCGCCGGCCAAGTCGCCGCAGGCCGCCGTTGGGATGCTGAACACAGTCCCCATGGACACCCGCAGGCAGCGCCGCGACAGTGGATCGGCGCCCCCGGCCCCCAGCACCATCCCCGCCACACCGAACCCGGCCCCCACGCGGTACAGCGACCCCAGGTTCTCGGCATTCTCCACGCGGGGGCAGACCATCAGCGTCAACGGGCCCTCCCGCCCCGCCGCCGCCATCACCCCGTCCAGGTCAGGGCCCTCCCCCCGAAGCCCGCACCCCAGCACGCCGCGATGAAACCGATACCCGACGATCCGCGAAAGCAACGCCTTGTCCGCCACGTACACCGGCGCCGCGCCGCCGACGGCGGCCTCAAACTCCGCCCCGACTGACTCCGACGCCAGGATCGACTCGACGGCATAGCTGCTCTCGATCAGGCGCCGCGTAAGCAGCCGGCCCTCGGTGACGAACCGCCCGCCGCGCCGGCGGACCCGATCCGGCAAGTCCCGGTAGACGGCCACGCGAGGATCGTCGATGAACTCGATTCGCTCCACGCCGCGATGGTACGCCCGCGGCCCAGGCCGGGCAAACACAAGACTTCTCCCGCCGCCGCGGAGGCGATATGGTATGGCCCCAACCCGGGGCGGCAGGAGACGGTCGTGCAACTGACGGTGTGTGAGCGGCAAGGAGTGGACCGGCGCGGCTGGCCGGTGACATGCGGCGTTCCTTTCCACAAAGACGAGCTGCGGGCGGCGGCAATCGAGGCGGGCCGGTTCCGCCTGCTCGACGGCGACGGCAACGAAGTTCCCTGCCAGGCGGACGTGGCCGCGACCTGGGGCACCTACCCCGCCGGCAGCACGGGCATGGTCCGCTGGCTGCACCTGACCTTCCTCGCCGACGTGCCCGCCGGCGGCGAGGCGCGGTATGAGCTGGAGGTCGACTGCACCCCGCCCGC
>DASRZG010000554.1:0-5126 GCA_035686585.1 Phycisphaerae bacterium | reverse complement strand
GCCCGCCGACAGCATCCCGTCCACGAGGCTGTAGGTGCCCGGCATCCAGCCCCCGCCGCCGCCCAGGGACAGGCTGCTGACCACCTTCAGCGATCCGCCGAGCTGCTCGACGGTTCCCGCCCCGCCGCCGCCGAGGGCCAGCGAGGCGGCCGCCGCCTGCGGATAGGGGCGAAGGCTGCCGGTCGGATCGGCGAACCAGCCGTCGATCCGGGCCGTCCCGCCGTTGCTGATGATGGCGTTAATCCACTCGTTGGGCACGCCGGCGGTCCAGTTGGCCGGATCGTACCACCACCCGGGCTGCCCCGGCCAGCCTTGCCAATGCGTCGGCAGGATGCCTTGCCCGTGCGCCGCCGGTGCGGCCGCGATCGACAGCAGAAACAGGGAAACCCCGACGAACGCAAGGATCGTGCCTCGTTCCATCGCCTTGCCCTTTCGCGTCCGATGTGCCCGGGGCACCGCCGACGTTCCCCGGGACCTGAACGCGCATTGTACAGCGACTCCACCGGCTCTGCAAGACCGCTGTCTATCCAATTCCTCCGCGCATTGCGGGAGCTGGGTGCCACGGACTGCTTGGCAGTCCGTGCTCCACGGCGGCCTGGACGAACACAGGCTGCAAGCAGCCTGTGGCACCCGCGTCTCCTAGTCCACCAGCACCATCCCGAAATAGTGCTGCGGGTCGTCGTGGTCGCGGACGACTTCGATCTGAAAGCCGTGCCGGCGGACGGTGGCGTAGACGTCGATCCCGCACGCCTCCATGGACGGGCGGGCCTGCCGGGGGTGCCGGCAGCCCTCGTCGAACGCGCAGGCGTCGCAAAGCCGGCAGGGCCCGGCGCCGACGCCGAAGGCCTTGTAGAAGCCCGCGAGGAAGAGCGCGCGCTCCAGCTTGACGGCGATCTCCTTCGCCTCGCCGAGCGAGGACTCGAACAGCACCGCCCGGCCGTAGCCGTCCAGCACGCGGCGCGTGTCGGCCGGCTTGGGCGAATGCGGCGGGCAGACCAGGCTCGTGCCGTATCCGCCGCAGCCGAAGCGGCATTTCCAGTTCACCCACCACCCCGTCTCGACATCGGCCGGGCGGATAACCTTCGCCGAGATCGCCCCGAACCCAGCCGCCATCTCCACGAGCCGTTTGGCGGAAACCGTCCTGGTCCTGGTCTTGGCCTTTGCCGTTTTCGCGGACATGCTCATGCTCCTTCAAGCGTCATCGAATGTCTTCGCCGCCCGCCGCATGGCGGCAATCACGTCCACGCCGAACGGGCAGCGCTGGGTGCATTGGCCGCACTCGATGCAGTCGGAGGCGCGGGCGGGCAGGCAGCGGTATGCGTCCGCCAGCGCGGCGGCGCCGCCCCGGCCGGCCGTGTCGGCCAGGCGGATGGTCTTGCCGATGTCGATCCCGGCCGGGCACGGCTGGCAGTGATTGCAGTAGACGCACTGGCCGTCCATGCCGTCGCGGAACATCCGGAGAACGGCCGAGAAGTCCCGCGCCTGCTCGTCGGCGTTGAGGGTGGCCAGGGCGGCGTGAAGCTCGGCCACGTTCTTGACGCCCGGCACGGCCATGGCGGCGCCGGGCTGGGCGAGGGCGTAGCTGAGGCAGTGGACGGGCGTGGGGCGCTGCGGCAGCGCGACGTCGCCGCCGAAGGGTCTGGCGGCGGGATCGTTGGGCCCGTAGCCTGCCAGCAGGGCCCCGCCGCCGAAGGGCTTCATCGCGATCAGGCCGACGTCGCGGGCGGCGCAGGCGTGGTACAGGTCCTTCCTGCCCTCGGCGGCGTCGCCGGAGAGGTTCACCGCGTGCATCAGCACGTCGACCGCGCCGCTGTCGACCGCCCGGCGCGACACCGGCACCCGGTGCCCGCTGAAGCCGATCCACCGCGCCTTGCCCGCCTCGCGAAGCTTGCGGGCCAGCTCCAGTAAGCCGGCCGGGCCCATCACCCCTTCGTAATCGTCCGGCTCGTCGCAGTTGCTCAGGAAGACCACGTCCACGTGGTCGGTGCCCAGGCGTCTCAGCAGGTCGTCGAAGAAGGCCTCGCACTCGGCGAGGTCGCGCGTCATCCGGTACTGCCCGTCCTGCTCGGCCGCTCCCAGGTGGCCCGCGATCAGGATGCGATCGCGCAGGCCCGCGAAGGCGGCGCCGAAGTTGTCCCGGTAGTGCGGGTAGGCGAACAGGACGTCGAAGTAGGTGACCCCGCGCTCCACCGCCTCGCGGACCACCGAGATCACCGTCTCGCGCTCGACCTCGACCAGATACTCGGTCCCCAGGCCGATCGCACCCACGTCCAGGCCCGTTCGTCCGAGTCTACGCATTTCCATGGGTCGCTCCGGTGTCCGGCCCGGATTCCTCGTTAACCGCGGAGATCGCCGAGATCGCGGAGGAGTAACAGCTCAGGACGGATCCCATCGCCTCCCGCGTTCGACAAGCCTGTTCCGCTTCTTCTTCCTCTTCTTCTTCTTGCGGTTCTTCTCCGCGATCTCTGCGGTTGACTACTGTTCGGGCGACCGCGTCTGCCCGTCGAGGAGGGCCTCGGCGGCGAACCCGGGCAGATCGACGTCCACCGCCCGGCCCTCGTCGGCGGCGGTCAGGACGGCCTCCATGACGATGGCGTTGGCGACCGATTCGTCCAGCGGCACCCGCGGCACGGCCCGGTCGGCGATCAGGTCTACGAAGTTCTCCAACTGCAACTGGTAGGGGTCCGCCCGGGCGATCGGGTGCTCGCGGACGTCGTATTCGATCCAGCTCGTGGATCGCTGCTCCGTAACGGTGATCCGGTCGTAGATCGACCAGGCGATCGGCAGGTGAAGCCGGCCCTGGCGGCAGACGATCTCCAATCCCTGCATCAGGTCGGCGGCGGCGCTGCTGGCGACAATACCGACGCTGCCGCCGTCGTGCTCGATCATCGCGTACAGGCGGTCGATGGTGCCGTACCTTTCGCTGGTCCGGGCGACCGCCTGGACCCGGCGCGGCAGCCCCCGGCCGAAGTGGTTGCAGGCGTTCACGCAGTAGCACGCCAGGTCGAACGGGACCCCGCCGGCGCATTCCTTCCGGCGCCGCCAGTCGCGGGCGGGGTCCTCCGGCGAGTCGGTCTGGGGGTCGGCAATGTCGAAGGCCGCCCGGACGCGGTCGACCGGCCCGAGCTCCCCGGCCGACAGCAGCGACTCCAGCTTGCGGATGGCGGGGTGGTGGCGGTACATGAAGCCCTCGATCAGCTTCGCTCCCGCCTCGTGGACCATCCGCCGGATATCCATCGCCTCGGCGCCCGTCACGGCCAGGGCCTTCTCGCACAGGATGTGCCGGGCACCCGCGGCCAGGCACTGCTCGACGTGTCGGCGGTGGTCGGCCGGCCAGGTGGCGATCACCACGCCGTCCAGCGGCCGCTGGCGGATCATCTCGCCCATGTCCGTATGGTAGGCCTCGCAGCCGTACCGCTCCGCCCACCTTCGCGCCCGAGCCTCGTCCACGTCGCAGCAGGCGACGAAGCGGATGTCCCGATCCGAATTGCGGGCGGCGCGAAGGTGCGCGTGCGAGATCCCGCCGCACCCGATCATACCCAGCCGCGACATGCATAGCCTCCTGCCAAGTGCCCGTCCGCCCTTCGCTCGTCTCCACCGGCGGGCAGGACGAAGCATATCCGGCCCTGCACGTGTACGCAAGGGATTGCGGCGAGGATTGCGGCGAGGTTCATAAATCGCCCTTGGAGCGGTCAAGAAAAGGTGGTAGCCTGCGGCGGTTGGGTGTGGAGGCGGCGTGCTATGGAACTTCCTCATCGTGCCGCGGGAGACGTGCTGCTGAAACCGGGCGAGTTGTCCCGGATCCGCTCGCGCTTGCGGGGCGTCGCCGGCCGGCATGATCTGGCGACCGTGATCGCGTGCGCGTACGACCACCGGACGCGGATGCTCCCCTTCCTGTACTCCAGCATGCGGATCGCGCCGGCCGGGGCGCGGGCGATTGGCTCGGCGATGGTGGATTCGGGGTTCCCCAAGACCCGGATCGTCCTGCAGCAGTGGAACCGCAACTTCCAGCCGTCGCGGATGCGCCTGGAGGGGCGCGTGCCCGACCTGCTGCTGGTCTCCAGCATGCAGATCCACACCGCCCCCTGCCGCGCCCTGATCCGAGACGCCTGCCGGATCGACCCGGGCCGGCGCCCGCTGATCATCGCCGGCGGGCCGAAGGTCATCTACGAGCCGTGGGACGTCTTCGGCACGGACCGCGACGACCCCTGGGGCGCGGACGTGGCCGTGACGGGCGAGGAATATGTCCTGCTGAACCTGCTGGAGGTGGTGCTGTCGTTCCGAGCGGACGGCGAGCCGATGCGCTCGGCGTTCGCCCGCGCCCGTGCGGCTGGGGCGCTGGACGAGGTGCCCGGTCTGGTGTACTCGGTGACCGATGGCAAGGGCGTGGCCGAGGAGTTGGTGGACACGGGCATCCAGCGCATGGCGGCCGACCTGGACGAGCTGCCGCACCCGGTTCTGGGCTATGGGCTGATCGAGCCTCCCAGCCGGGCGGCCACATTGAGTGCCGCCCCCCTACCGGCGACGAGGGTGGCGCGGTACAGCCCGATCGGCTCGCTGGTGCTGACGCTGGGCTGCCGGTTCGGCTGTCCGTACTGCCCGATCCCCGCCTACAACCAGCGCCAATACCGCACCAAGAGCGGCCCGCGGATCGCCGACGAGATGCGCCGGCTCCGCGAAGAGTATGGCATCCAGTTCTTTTTCGGGGCGGACGACAACTTTTTCAACGACCCGCCCCGCACGCTGGAGATCGTCGAGCACCTGGCCGGGGCACAGATCCAGGGCGCCCCGCTCCGCAAGAAGGTGCGTTGGGGCACCGAGGTGACGGTTCACGACACGCTGCGGATGAAGGATCATCTGCCCGCCGTGCGCAAGGCCGGCGTCCGGGCCCTGTGGCTGGGTGTGGAGGACATGACCGCCACGCTGGTCCGCAAGGGCCAGAGCGTGGACAAGACCCAGGAAGCGTTCGGCCTGCTGCGCAAGCTGGGCATCGCGACGATCGCGATGATGATGCACCACGACGGCCAGCCCCTGTACACGCCGGGGCGGCCTTACGGGCTGCTCAACCAGGTCCGGCTGCTGCGGAAGGCGGGGGCGGTGGACGTGCAGGTGCTGATGATCACGCC
>DASRZG010000553.1:0-4258 GCA_035686585.1 Phycisphaerae bacterium | reverse complement strand
GGCTCGGGCCCGTCGAGGCGGACGACGCGGCGTTCTATCCCGCCGCGGCCGAAGCGAACGTGAACGGCGGGCCATACCCCGTCTGCCAATCGGCAGATGAGGACCTCCTGCGCCCCATTGCGGCCGCGGGCCGTTCTGGAGACGCCTCGGGGGTCTCCAGAGGCAACGCCTGCCCTCATCGAGTTGTCTACGGTCGGAACGTCCATAGCAGGATTTCGGGCGGCCCGGACCCTCCTTCGGCGCGCCGGGCCAGCACTTCCAGCTCCACGTGCAAGTCCGTCATGACATGGCGGGTGCGAACAAATATCCGGAAGAACTCCGATCGGAACTTGCCGGCCCTCTTGAGCACCTCCCGGTCGGCGTCAGTGAGCCCCTGGAGCTGGTCGATGTCCTCGGCCGATCGGAAGGCGTGGTCAGTCAGTTGTCCGGAGCTGCGTTCGTCGAAAGCCCGGAAGCCGACGATCTGGCGGACGGCGCCGTCGCTGAGCGGCAGCGTCTCCAGCACGGCTGGGGGTGCGGAGTTGAGGTTGATCCGCCCGTCGCCGGCGCAGGTCAGCAAGTCTACCCATCCCTGGCGCAGACGCCCGTCGGCGTCGTCGTCGGGCGCGCTCAGCCCGCCGTCATTCTCGTTGGGGTCCAGCACGCCGTCGTGATCGGCGTCTTCTTCCCAGTAGTCCGACGGCGAGAAGCCGCGAATCAGCACCAGCTCCTCCAGCAGCTCCAGCGGGGCGTTCTTGCACCGATACGGCGGTGAACGGCCCAGATAGTACGGGGTCTCGGCGCCCTCGGAGGCGGTAGCGTCGTCGCCGTCGATCCAGTCAAACAGCCCGGCGATCGCCCCGGGCGTCATGCCCAGCTTCCGCAGGTCCTCTCCGGAGGCGTACCGGACGTTCAGCTTGCCCTCCTCGTCGATGACGACGTAATCGGCCTCGAAGCGGCCGCCCGACGCCCAGCCGGAGTCATCCGGCCCCCACGCCGCCAGCCAGTCCTCCGCTGCCAAAGCTCCGTGCATCCGCCACGGCTCGGCGGGGTGGTCGAAGTCGTTGACGTCCTCGGCAAGGCGGGCCAGGGCGATTCGCGCGGCCGACTCCGCCTGAAGCCGCAACTGCCGAATGAGACAACGGTCCCGTACCGAACGGCGGCACAGCGCTGAGCGGTAGGCGAAGCTCACCGCCGCCAAGCTCAGCACGCTCATGACGAACAGCACCGCCACGAGCAGGCTTCCGCGGCGTCTTTCGAAAGACCCGCCCTTCATTGCCCGGCTCCCGATAGGCCCCAGCCCGTCGCGGCGGGCAGGACGATCCGCTCGGCCGTATGTTCGCCGCACGTGGCGGTGATCCGAACGGCCACGCGTCCGCTCCGGCCGCTCCATCGCGGCCTCCACCCGCCGCCCGGATCATCCAACGGGAGACACTCCACGGAGAACCCGTCGAGCCGATCGGCAATGAGCTGCGGCTCCACGTGCTGCCAGAGCTTCTCCGGCGGCAGCTCAGGGACCAATTCGGCCGGATCGATCCGCACACTGCCGGAAAGAAAGCTGCGGCGGACCTCCAACCGGCCGGAGCGCTGCTCCCCGGTCGGCGAGACCCACTCGTACCGCCGCCACTGCAATGCGAAACGGCGCTTCTCGGAGCTTCCCACCACCTCTGCAATGGCAGCCGACCGGGACGGTAGCCTCGCGCCGTCGCCAAGGGCAAGGCAGGTCACGATGAGCCCCCCGGCCGTGGGCTGGACGATCAGCGAGTCGGCTCCCTGGAGATTCACGATGCCCTGGAGGGCGTCCGCCGGCTCGGTCACCGCCGCCGTCGCCGCCTGGCGATCCGACCAGCTCTCCCGGGCCTGGCCCTCCACGGCCATGGCGCGGGCGAAGACCCCGTAGACGCCCAGCAGCGCCGTCGCCACGATGACGCAGGCTACCAGGATCTCCACGATCGTGAAGCCTCCCGGGCCGCCGCGCACAGGATCCATGTGAGCTATCATGGCTCGGTGAGCCCTCCATGCCGCAAACCATCGCGGCCCAAAGGCGGCTCAAATCGCGAGACATCACGACTGGAGACCTCAGCCTCCTCCAACCCCGGTGATGGGGGAAGAAGCTTCTCCATGCGAAACCGCTGCGTGACGCCCTGTTCCAGCCAAGTGACCTCCACGACCGCGCAGGTCAGCCCGAGGGGCTTGCTCCGCAACTTCGCCTCCCAGCGGTACCGTCCCGATTCTCCTCGGGGCGAAGCTTCTCCCCCGGCGATGCCCGCCAGGTGGAGCTTCTGTTCGGCCAGGTCGGCGGCCCCTTCCAGCCGGGCCGCCTCCGATCCGGCCTGGAAACTGCGCGAGAACGCCGAGAGCACCGCCAGAATGCCTACGGAGAAGATGGTCAAGGCCACCAGCACCTCGATGAGGGTGAAGCCGCCCTTCGGTAGGCCCCGCGGCCGCGAGGCGCCGCGGAGACCTCTTCCGCCCGTCGTCCTGTTATGGATGCACATGGACCTGTCCGCTGCCGGGGATCACCTCGACAACCAATTGTTCTCGGCGCGCGTTCTCCAGCACGATCGTTCCGGCGAACCCGCTGCCGTCGCCTTCGAAACGTAGCCGGGCTTGGTTCGGGTCGACGCTCCGGCCCCCGGTCCGGACCGAGGCCATCCGCACACCGCCGCCCATCGGTCGGCTTCGGCCGGCCAGACCCTTGGCCGGCTCGAATCCCGCCGGCGCCGGCTGGAGACTCTGGACGTGGAAGGCCGCCCCTTGGTCGGCGAACACCACGCGATGCGTCCGGCCGGTGGCACGGGCTTCCTCTGCGGCGAACCGCAGCGCGGCGGCCAGGTCTTCACCGGATACCTTCAGGGCATAACGGTCCCGCCTGCCGGTCAGCGACGCCACCACCGCCGTGGCCAGCACCGCCATCAAGGCCACGGCCAGCAGCAACTCGATCAAGGTGAACGAGGCCGAGGCCGAGGGTGAGGTACCCAGACGCGGAACATCGCGTCTGGCGTCTCCTCCGGGCCGCAACGCGTCGCGGCCCGTAGTCCTCGAGCCGGCCCGCTGGCACCCACGGATTGCGGTTGGCCTGCCTCTCACGGCTTGATATCGTCCTCGTTGCCGAACTGCCTGTCCGGTCCGGCGCTGGCGAGCAGGTAGTGTCCCGGGCGCTCCGGGTCCAGCCGGTAGGAATACTCCGTACCCCAGGAGTCGGGTTTCAGTCCGCCCTTGAGGTAGCTGCCCTTCCACCCGGGGATGCCCGGATCGTCCACCAGGGCGCGCAGCCCTTCCTCACTGCTGGGGTATCGCCCCACGTCCTGCTCAAACAGGTCCAGCGCCAACGACAGCTCCCCTCGGATATCCGCCAGTGCCCGGGCTTTGCGGGCCTCCTCGGACCGGCCGGCCAGTCGTGTGACCAGCATCCCCGCGAGCACGCCGATGATCACCACGACCAGCAGGACCTCCACGAGCGTGAAGCCTCCGTTGGTCCGCTTCCGGTTGACATCCATGGCTCACACCTTCCAGTCTAGGCTCAGGCGACGACAGCCATCAGGGCGGCCTCCGCCCGTCGTCAGAGCTGTGCGGCGTCCGCGGCTCTCAGCGCACCATGGCCGTGCTCTGAAAGATCGGCAACATCACGGCGGCCACGATGCCGGCGATGATCCCCCCCAGCACGACGATCAGCACCGGCTCCACCAGCCGCACGGCGCTGTTCACCGCCCGGTCCGCCTCGTCCGCATAGATCGACGCAAGCTGCTCCAGCATCTCCGGCAGTCCGCCGGTATCCTCTCCCGTGCGAATCAGATTAATGACCATCGGCGGATAGATGCCCGTCCGCTCTGCTGCCGCCGCCAGAGCCTCGCCGGCCGACACCCCCTTGACGAGCTCCTCGAAGGTCCCCCGCACGGCGGCGTTCCGCGCCACCTGCCCGGTCGTACGCAGGGCGTCCAGGACCCTCACCCCGTTGGCCAGCAGCGCCGCCAGCGTCCGCAGCACGCGGGTCAGCTCCAGCTTCAGCAGCACGCCCCCCATCACCGGCAATCGCAGGACAGCGGCATCAAATCGCAGCCGGACCCCGGGGCGGCGCAGTACCAATATCGCCGAGAGAATCCCCGCGCCCGCTCCGCCCAGCAACGCCGACCACCACTTTGAGCAGAACCCGCTGACGCCCAGCAGCAACTGCGTCGGGACGGGAAGCTCCTGACCCAGGCCGATGAACATCTCCTGGAACCGGGGGATCACGAAGCTCACCAGCACGAAGACAGCCCCGGTGCCGACCAGCAGCAGG
>DASRZG010000552.1:0-3315 GCA_035686585.1 Phycisphaerae bacterium | reverse complement strand
GACCAGGCCCACCCGTTGGCCCGCTTCCAGCGCGAAGCTCACGTGGCGGAGGACGTCGCCCTCGCCGTAGTTGTGGATGATCTCGCTGCCTGTGATAACGGACATCGGCGGCCTTCCCGTCGGACCGGCGTCGCCGGCCTCGCCAAAGACACCTACCGTATCGCGGCGACGGCAGGCATTGCAAGGGCTTACGCCGGGCCCTCCCGACAGTGTAGAATCCCCCGGCGAAGGAGGTCGGGCCATGAAGTCGTTGACGGAGCAGGTGCGGGACGTCGCCGTCGACAGTGGGGCGGACCTGGTGGGATTCGGCCCGGTCTCCCGCTTCGACGGGGCGCCGCCGGAGTACCACCCGCGGACGATCTTCCCCCAGGCCCAGACGGTTGTCGCCGTGGCCGTCCGCCAGCCCCGGGGCGCCCTGAAGGCGGCCGAGGAGGGAACCTACTGGCAGGCGTATAACGGCGACTCCTACTGGTATCTCAACGAGGTCATTGCCCCCAAGGTGCTCCGGGCGGTGGTGCTTTTCCTGGAAGGGTACGGCTATACCTCCGTGCCGGTGCACAATCCCTTCCACTGGCACACGGGCAGGCAGGTCCGCCAGGACCAGCCGTTCGGGCCCGACGGGATGGTGTCGCTGCGGATCGTCGGCGTCGCGGCCGGGCTGGGCGAGTTGGGGCATTCGAAGGTCCTGCTGACGCCGGAGTTCGGCCCGCGGCAGCGGGTGTTCGCCGTCTTCACCGATGCCCAGCTCGATCCGACCCCGCTGTTCGAGGGCGAGATTTGCGACGGCTGCGGGGCGTGCGTGCGGGAATGCGAGGCCTGCGCGATCGGGCAGGAGCGGGACGTGACGTTCTCCATCGACGGCAAGGAATACGCCCACGCCGCCTTCGACGCCGCCGCCTGCGGGCGGGTGCACGCCGGGCGCGACCCGCGGTTCAGCCCCTTCTGGAACGGCACCGAGGCCGAGGGCGCCGAGCCGAGCTACAACAAGTTCCTCGACCACCGCTTCCGCCACCGCTCCATCTGCGTGGGCCGGGGCTGCCTGCGGGCGTGCCTGGACCACCTCGAGAAGGCCGGCAGGATCAAGGCCCAGTTCAAGACGCCGATGATCCAACGGGAGCGATGGAAGCTCAACGAGCCGCCCCAGCCGAAGTCCGGCTGACCGGGACGTCAAACCGCCCCCGGCCCGGATCAACGTGAACCGTAACCCAAACCAAACAGGGTGCCGACATGGTAAGAACCGACACGATGCTCTCGGCTGCGCCGTTTGCCGCCCGATTCGGCGGGCAGGACCTTCGGGAGCTTCTGCCCTCCTGGAAGCGGGAGGGGACCGCCGGGCCGTGGGACGGCGGGACCGCCGAGCAGACCGTCTGGACCGATGCCGGCACCGGCCTTCAGGTCACGCGCCGGCTTCGACGGTTCGATGAGTTCCCGGCCGTCGACTGGTTCGTGGAGCTGACGAACACCGGCCCGTCCGACACGGCGATCCTGGAAGACGTCCAGGCCCTGGACGCGGCCCTGGAGGTGGCGGATCGCCGCGTGGACCTGCACTACGCCAACGGCAGCCTCTGCCAGGTGGACGACTTCCTGCCGCAGCGGGTCGAGCTGGGATCGCGGTACGATCGCACCTTCGCCCCGGCAGGGGGGCGAAGCAGCAACGGCGTCCTGCCGTTCATGAATCTCCAGTTTCCCGGCGGCGGGGTGGTCATCGGCATCGGCTGGTCTGGTCAGTGGGCGGCGCGATTCAATCGCTTCGACGATCGTTTGCGGCTGGTGATCGGCCAGCAGACGACGCACCTGCGCCTGAGGCCCGGAGAAACCATCCGCACCCCGCGGGTTCTGCTGCTGGAGTGGGAGGGCGACGAGCCGATGGACGGGCAGAACCTGCTCCGCCGGTTGCTGCTGGCGCACTACCTGCCGCGCGTCAACGGCCGGGTGCCCGCTCCGCCGGTGGCCCAATGCCTCCAGGCGTACTACTACCAGACCGGCCAGGCGGGCGAGAAGCTGGAGCAGGAGGCCCTGCCCAAGGTCGCCGAGCTGGGCGCCGACACGTATTGGATCGACGCCTGCTGGTACGGCCGCAGCGGCCGGAACTGGTGGGAGGAGGTCGGCAGTTGGGTCATCCAGCCGGACCGCTTCCCCAACGGCCTCAAACCCATCGCCGACCAGGCCCACGCCAGGGGCATGCGCTTCCTGCTGTGGTTCGAGCCCGAACGCGTGCGCCGGGACTCCATCCTGGCCCAGGAGCATCCGGAGTTCCTCCTTGGCAGCCCCGACGACAAGGACAACCTGCTGCTGAACCTCGGCGATGAGGCCGCCCTGAGGCACATCCGCGACCTGCTCTCCGAGCACATCGGGCGGATCGGGATCGACGTGTATCGCCAGGACTTCAACTTCGATCCGCTGACGTACTGGCAGGCCGCCGATGCGCCCGACCGCGTCGGCATGACGGAGAACCTCCACGTCCAGGGGCTCTACAGGCTCTGGGACGAACTGCGGCGACGGCACCCGAACCTCTGGATCGACAACTGCGCCAGCGGGGGCCGGCGGATCGATCTGGAGACGCTGTCGCGCTCGCTTCCCCTGTGGCCGAGCGATTTCCATGACACGGTCGGTCTGTCGGCCGGCATGAACCTGCACGTCGGCGACCAGTGCGTCAACGCCGGGCTGGCGCGGTGGGTGCCCCTGTTCGGCGGGGGGGTGTGGAACTTCGAACCGTACGCCGTGCGCAGCCAGGCGATCGGCGGATTCACCTTCGGGATGCACATCGGCTTCGAGGATTACCGCCGCCCGTCCGACCCGCAGGTATTCAACTTCCCCGCCGTCGCCGCCCGCGGCAAGACGCTGCTGGGCGAGGGCTTCCCCGCGGAACTGGCCAGGGCCGCCATCGGCGAACACAACGGTCTCCAACCGTACGTCACCGGCGACTTCTGGCCGCTGCTGCCGCTGACGACCTCGGCGCACGACTGGTGCGCCTTCCAGTTCCACCGCCACGACCTGAACGCGGGCTTTGCCCTGTTCTTCCGGCGGCATGGGAGTCCCTTCTCCTCCATGCAGGCCGGTCTGCGGTGGATCAATCCCACGGCCGGGTACAGAGTCACCTTCAGCGCCGGCTATGATCCCTCACCCGAGCAGATCATGAGCGGCCGGCAGTTGCAGGAACTGCCGGTGCAGATCGATGAGCGTCCTGCGAGCCTGCTGTTGCAGTATCGGAACGAGGGCGGCTGAAGCCGCCGGGCTTGTCCATTTGCGCGGAAGCAGTATCTGCATCTTGGGAGACATCTCATGCGAGCGAAAACACTGGCGGTAATCGGACTG
>DASRZG010000551.1:0-7310 GCA_035686585.1 Phycisphaerae bacterium | reverse complement strand
CGGCTTGTCCGGGGCACCCCCTCGGCCGCCGCTGTTGTCATCCTCGAAGGCGGGGTGCCCCGGACAAGGCGTTGTCTGCCTTGTCCGGCGCCGCTGGGCCACGGGTGCAGGGCGGACAAGCGAAAAAGCGGCTTGTCCGGGGCACCCGTCCCCCTCCTAATCGGACGAATCCGCCGTCGGCTCCACCGGCACGGGGGCGACGATGGCATCCGTGGCAACCCCGCCGGCCGCCAATGCCGGCACCCGGCCCAGGACGCGGCAGATCATCTCGACGTTCCGGCGCGTCGCGCCCTGGTTCGCCCGGACGAATTCCCGCGCGCCCGCCGCCATCCGGCCCGCCCCGGCGGGGTCGGTCATCCACCCCGCCCACACGGCCGCCAGCGCCTCCGCGTCGGCGACGCGGCAGGCGGCGCCGGCCTCCAGGAGCGAGTCCGCCTGCGGAAAATTGAACGTGTGGGGCCCGAAGGCGACGGGCCTGGCCAGCGCGGCGGCCTCGATCATGTCCGATCCCCCCTCGGGCACCAGGGACCGGCCCACGAAGACGCACCGGGCGAGGGCGTAGAACTTCCGCAGATCGCCCATCGTGTCGCCGAGGATCACCGCGGCCGGGTGAACGGGCGGGGCGGCGCCGTCGGGGTGGGCGCTTCGGCGAGTGAGGGTGTGCCCCCGGTCGGTGATCAGCCGGGCGACCTGCTCGAACCGTTCGGGCTTGCGGGGCACGATCGCCAGGCGCGCCGCCTCGGCGCCGCCCGCGCGCACGACGCGCTCGAAGGCATCCAGGACGAGGGCCTCCTCGCCCGCGCCGGTCCCGCCGGCGACCAACAGGGCGCCGGCCGGGTCGATCCCCAAGGCCGCGGCCAGGGCGTCCTGCCCGTCCACGCGGTCGGCGAGCTGGGCGGTGTCGTACTTCATCATCCCCGTCACGTGCAGCTTCTTCGCGTCCACGCCCAGGCGGGCGAACAGGTCGGCGTACAGCGGATCCTGGACGCCGATGGCGGTCAGGCCGTTGAAGAGCCGCCCGGCGAAGCGCCGGACGCGCCGATACCGCGGGAAGCCCTTCCTGGGGCCGACGCGGCCGTTGACGACGACCACGGGGATGTCGCGCTTCCGGCAGGCGGACAGGAGATTGGGCCAGACGTCGCCTTCCATCAGGACCACCAGGTCCGGGCGGAGGCGGTTCAAGGCGGCCGAGACGGCGAAGGTCAGGTCGACGGGGTATCGGAAGACGGTGTGATCGGGTGCGAAGAGCTGGCGCGCGGTCGCCAGGCCGGTGTCGGTGGTGGCGGAGACGGCCACGCGGAAGTCGGGCAGTTGGGCGTGGAGTTCGGCGACCAGCTCGCGGGCGGCGCGGACCTCGCCCACACTGACGCCGTGGATCCAGATGACGGGCTGGAGGCCGTGGCGCGGCGGGACCCTGCCCAGGCGCTGTGCCCAGTCGCGCCGGTACTTTCCGTGGCGGAGCATCCGGACCAGCCAAACCGGGCAGCTCAGCGCCAAGGCGAGCAGGTACATCAGGTTAAGCAGCCAGCCGGCCATGATCCGAAAGTATGCATTTTGCGGGACATTGTGTCGATAGAAATCCCCGTAAGGCAAGGAGAGCCGGAACGGTCACTTCGTACAGGTCGTGCCGCGGTCGTCGGCGGCGTCCCCCGCCCCCGCGCGGCGCGGGCCTGTGCTTCCTTGTTTGGCATCTTGATTCGAGATGGGCCAACTGGTGACAATGGAGGTCGTGTCAGCAGCAATGGCATACAGCGACCAGTTCGGCAAGAAAGGCATCATCTTCGTCGCGGACTACCCGCCTCGGCAGTGCGGGATCGCCACGTTCACCTACGATCTGCGCAAGGCCGTGGCGGACGTGGCCAAGGACAGCTATCAGTGCAGCGTGGTCGCCATCAGCGACCTGCCCGAGGGGTACCACTACGGCGGGGACGTGCGGTTCGAGGTCCGCGAGTCGATCCTGGCCGACTATCGCATGGCGGCGGAGTTCGTGAACATTTCCGACGCGGCGGTGGTGAGCCTCCAGCACGAGTACGGCATCTTCGGGGGCCAGTGCGGCTCGCACATCCTGGCGATGCTCCATCGCCTCCGTCGCCCGGTCGTCACGACGCTGCACACGGTGCTGAAAGACCCCGACGCCAGCCAGTTGCAGGTGCTGAAGGAGATCTGCCGCCTCTCCAGCCGGGTGGTGGTCATGGCGGAGCGGGCGCGGGAGTTCCTGGGGGGCGTTTACGGCGTGGATCCCGGCAAGATCGTGCTGATCCCGCACGGGATCCCGGACGTGCCGTTCATCGACCCGGCCTTTTACAAGGACAAGTTCGGCGTGGAGGGCCGGCCGGTCGTGCTGACGTTCGGGCTGCTGGGCCCGGGCAAGGGGATCGAGTTCGTCATCCGGGCGCTGCCGGAGGTGGTCAAGAAGTTCCCGGACGTGATGTACATGGTCGTGGGCGCCACGCACCCGCACGTGCGGCGGACGAACGGGGAGGAGTACCGCAGCGGCCTGCACCAGCTCGCCCGGGAACTGGGGGTCGAGCGGAACGTGGCGTTCCAGAACCGCTTCGTCGAACTGGGCGAGCTGTGCGAGTTCCTGGGGGCGGCGGACGCCTACGTCACGCCGTACCTGGGCGAGGCGCAGATCGTATCGGGCACGCTGGCGTACGCCCTGGGCACCGGCAACGCGATCATCTCCACGCCCTACTGGTACGCCCGGGAGCTCCTGGCGGACGGGCGGGGGCGGCTGGTGCCGTTCAAGGACCCCGGCGCGATCGCCGAGCAACTGGTGGACCTTCTGGACAACGACCTGGAGCGGGACGCGATCCGCAAGCGGGCGTACCAGCACAGCCGGGACATGATCTGGGAGGTGGTCGGGCAGAGCTACCTGGACGTGTTCGAGGAGGTCCAGCGGAAGCCCGTCCACCCGGTGATGCTGGTATCGGACGATCCGGAAACGGATCGTGCGGTCTCGGCGGAACTGCCCGAGATCGACCTGCGGCACCTGTTTGCATGCACGGACGACACGGGCATCCTCCAGCACTGCCTGTACGCCACTCCGGACCGGCGGTACGGGTATACGACCGACGACAACGCGCGGGCGCTGATCGTGGCGAGCATGTACTGGCACCAGACGCGGGACGAGACGATCCTGCCGCTGGTCCACACATACCTGGCGTTCCTCAGCCACGCGCTGGACCCGGAAACGGGTCGGTTCCGCAACTCGATGAACTACGATCGCCAGTGGGAGGAGATGGCGGGCTCGGAGGACTGCCACTGCCGGGCGCTGTGGGGCCTGGGGATGTGCGTGGGCCTGTGCAGCCATAACGCGGTGGTGGGCCTGTCGACGCGCCTGTTCGAGCGGGCGCTGCCGGCGGTGATGCACTTCGTCTCGCCCCGGGCGTGGGCGTTCGCGACCGTGGGCATCCACGCCTACCTCCAGTGGTTCAGCGGGGACAGCGAGGCGCGCCGGTTCCGGGAGGACCTGGCCGGGAGGATCTACCGGCACTTCCAGGCCAACATGTCCGACGACTGGCCCTGGCTGGAGGAGACGGTCACGTACTCCAACGCCAAGCTGCCCCACGCCCTGCTGATGAGCGGCAAGTGGATGTTCGAGTCGGGGATGATCGAGACGGGCGAGCGGGCGCTGCGGTGGCTGCTGGAAGTCCAGCGGCACCCGGAGGGGCACCTGTCGATCATCGGCAACGAGGGCTGGCTGCCCCGCCACGGGCAGCGCGCCCGCTTCGACCAGCAGCCCGTCGAGGCCCACGGCCTCATCGACGCCTGCGTCGAGGCCTACAATGTCACGCAGAATACCTTCTGGCTCGACGAGGCCCGGCGCTGCTTCAACTGGTTCCTGGGGCACAACGACCTCAAGACCGCCTTGTACGATTTCACAACCGCCGGATGCCGCGACGGGCTGCACTCCGACCGCGCCAGCCAGAACCAGGGCGCCGAGAGCACCCTGGCCTGGTTGATGAGCCTGTTGCTGATGCACGAAGTCCAGACCCGCCAGACGTTAGCCCGGCCCAGCGCCGAACCGGGAACCTAGGGTGCGTTTCCCAGGGACCGCGACGGTTTGTCTCGCAAGCAGTGAAGGAAGTGCCTTATGCCGTCTCCGATTGTGATGATCAGTTCGTATCCGCCTCGCCTGTGCGGAATCGGCACGTTCTGCGAGGAGGCGCGCGAGTTCATCCAGGCGCGCCACCCCGAGCGCGACGTGCTGGTGGTCAGCCATACCGACGGCGCCGGGGACGGGGTGTTCCCCGTGATCGACATAACCCGGCGCGACTGGTGGCGGATCGTGGCGGCGAAGGTCCGCCAGCTCCAGCCCTACGCGGTGCACATCGAGCACGAGTACGGGCTGTATGAGTACCGCGACTCCCGCGGGCAGGGCGACGGCAACGAGGGATTCCTCGACCTGCTGGACGCCATCGAGGACTTCCCCGTCGTGGTCGAGCCGCACACCGTCCACGGCCGGGTGACCGACTTCGAGGCCGACTTCCTCTTCAAGCTCTGCCAGCGCGCGGAGGTGGTGCTGCTCAAGTGCCACTACCAGAAATGGCGGCTTGACTGGAACTTCCACGGCCGGGGGTGGCCGACGCCCCGCAACATCATGGTGGTCCCCCACGGCGCCCGCCCGGACAAGCGGTGGAGCGTCAACGAGGTGCCCCTGCTGCGGAAGGAACTCGGCCTGGACGAGGTCCCGCACCTGGCGCCGCACCTGGTGGGGCTGATCGGGTGGATCCAGTCCAACAAGCGGTGGGACATCCTGACCACCATGTGGGAGGAGATCGCCGACGAGATCAAGAAGGTCACGGACCAGGACTGGGACCTGCTGGCGGCGGGATCCATGCGCGACCCCGCCCACACCGCCGATTACGAGCGATACAAGCACCAGGTGCAGGTCCTGGAGCAGAAAGGCCTGGCGCACTACTACGAGTTCATCCCGCGCGGCGACGTGTACTACAAGATGATGGCGGTGTGCGACTTCATCGTCCTGCCCAGCACCGATGAGACGCAGTCGGGCACGCTGGCGCGGATCATCTCGCTGAACAAGCCCTACGTCACCACCGCCCCGATGGAGGGATTGACCGCCCAGACCCTCGAAAGCGGCGGCGGGCTGCTGTTCACGACCAAGGACATGCTGCGGGAGCACGTGATCAACCTGGCCTGCGACGAAGGCCTGCGGATGCAACTGGGCAACTGCCTCAAGGAGTACCTGGACAACGTGGTCTCCTGGGAAGTGGTCGCCGCCCAGTACGACGAGGCCCACCAGCGCGCCCGCGTCGCCTGCAAGACGTCCGAGCCGGTGGTCCTGCCGCTGGAATTCTGAGGACCGCTACGGCGACGCGGAGTTGCCGTACAGGACCATGTTCCGCATCAGCTCGACGGCCGTGCCGGGCTCCTGCACGGTTCCGGGGTGATAGCCGATGCTGGTGTAGCAGGGGTAGCCCACCAGGCCGCTGGTCAGGTCCTCCCGGCTGAGGAACACCGCCACCCTCTGGCCGGCCTTGACGCCCATCAGCCGAGGACGGTCGGAGGCGCCCACGCGTTCCTTGGCGGCCTCGCGGTACCGCGCCTTGGCGATCTCCATGCCCGGGAGCTGGTAAACCGCTGACATGGTGGGCAGCATCGCCAGCGAATCGGCGCCGAAGATGTCCTCCAGTTGCCTCGCCACCGCGTCACCGAAGGCCTCGTCACCGCCGGCGGCGTCGATGATCAGCGTCCCCCCGCCGGCAGCGTAGGCCTTGATCGCCTCCTTCTGCGGCGCGGTGAGATGGACCGCGCCCGTGCCGGTCATCGCGGCCACACGGTGGGCCTGCGGGTCGAGCTTGTCGGCCTCGACGGGCTCGACCGTCAGCCGGGTCTGCCACTTCTGGCCCATCAGCAGGGCGAACCGTTCCCAGGCCAGCGGCTCGGGGTCCCAGTTGCCCTCGTAGCGAACCCGCGCCACCTTCGCCAGGCGCAGGGGCACGGTGGGCTGGTTCCGGGGCCAGGGGGAGGTCCCGCGGTGCCGGAAAGACGCCCGGTCCGTGGTGTAGTAGATCATGTTGAAGGCCAGCTCAAACGCGTCGGCCTGCGTGGCGTAGGAGTTGGTCTGCCAGTGCAGGGGCAGGTCGGACACGGTGTGCAGGGCGAGCAGGCGCACGCCGTTCGAGACCCCCCACAGGGGCGTCCGCCCGGGGACGGTGAAGTGGGCGGAGTAGATCTTGTGGTCCGGGGGCAGGCGCTGGATTTCGTAGCCGCCGAAGAGCTTCTCGTACAGGCCTTGCCGGCCCGCGGCGCCGCGCCAGGCGGCGTCGAACGCCCTTCCCGTGCACTCGGCGATGGTCACCAGCATGCCGCCTTCCTGGACGTACCGGCGGAGCTTGGCCAGGTGGGCGTCGGTCAGCTCCGGCGCCTGCGAGCCGGTGATCAGCAGCACCGGCGCGTCGTGCCATTCCTCGACGGGGGACTGGAGGTTGATGATCTGCCAGTTGACCTCGCCCTCGATCTTCCTGCCGGTCCAGCGCATCAGGTTCGCCAGGGCGCGGGGGCGGTTGTTCCAGTCGCCGGGGTACTCCAGGCGGTTGACCAGCACGGGCGCGCGGCCCCGGACCAGGAACAGCAGGGAGAACACCGTATTCGGCAGGTCGCCCCACCCCCCCCCGTGCTGCGTCCGAACCAGCTCGGCGGCGCCCAGCTTGTACCAGTCCTTCTTGCCGAAGTACTTGTACCCGCTGGCCAGGCCCACGCGCTCGACACCGTAGAGATAGTAATGGAACGGCCCGCCGCCGAAGCTCTTGGTGGGGTCGTAATGCCGGTCGAACCAGTCCAGGCCCTTCTGGATCGGCGGGATGACGGAGTTGCGCCCGCACGTGGTGAACTTGTCGGCATACAGGTTGTCGAACGCGACGAACAGGCTCGCCAGGCCCGCCGCCGTCATCGTGCCCTTGGACGGGTCCTTACCCCGGTCCTTCGTGGCGACGTAGTTGTACCCCCAACCGCCGTCGGCATTCTGGGTGTGCTCCCAGTGCCGGTACACCAACTGCCAGTACCAGGAAGGGACCTCCATGTTCTCCCGCGCCGCCGCCCACACGCCCAGCACGCCGAACTGGGAGTTGCTGTGGTCCCCGCCGGGGGTGATCTCCCCCGCCGAGACATACCCGTAGCTGCCGTACCGCGGGTTGCGGTTGAAATCCACCGGCGGCAGCTTGGGCCTGGCGATGCTGTCCATGAGCTGCTTGGCGTCCTTCGCCAGCAGGGCCCTGCCCTGCGAAGGCGGCAGAAACGTCCACACCTGCGCCCGCAGCCCCAGGCAGTACGTGGCGTTCATGTCC
>DASRZG010000550.1:0-3797 GCA_035686585.1 Phycisphaerae bacterium | reverse complement strand
GCTCTGATTCTTATGGGAGCCCTGTTCCGGGGGCTTGCGCCCCCGGCCAAACGCTTCCGTCCCTTCGGGACTCGCACAACGACCGGCCGCTTCTTTCCCCCCTTCCCCGGCCGCCACCGCCTCCAGCCGCCGATGAATTCGCGTGATGATCCGGCACAGGTTTTCGTACCCGGTGTCGTCCTCGACCAGCGCCACCACGCCGGCGGCGCCGTCCTGGAGCTCCGCCCCCAGGATCGGCGCCAGCCCCGCCCGCCGCGCCAGACGGTCGAACACCGTCGCCCCGTACAGACCGTTCACGTCCGTCATCGCCAGTTGCGCATAGCCGGCCGAGACGGCGCGGTCGATCACCCGCCCCGGCAAGGCCGTGCCGCGCAACAGCGAATAGCCGCTGCGGACGTGTAAAGGTGTGATCGGAACGTTCATGGCTTCCCGTGCCTACTTCGTGAGCGACGGCGTCCTCAACACAAACCCATAGTCATTCTGCCGGAGCCTTCCGAGCAGGTCCGCCGAGGGGCCCATGACGACGGCGGCGTGGCCCCAGCGGTCGCGGATGCGGTCGACGGCGGTGTACAGGCTGCGGCGGCGGAGGCGGTCCGGGCCGGTGAACAGCTCCCCCGCCTCGTCGCGCCGGGTGAACTGCGACAGCACGATCCCCACGTGCCGCAGCGCCACCCGCCGCCGGTGCAGCCGGCAGAGCATCTCGGCCACGACGGCGAACACGTCGTCGTCCACCTCGGTCGGCTCGGGCAGCGACCGGCCGGCCGAATCGCCCCGGAAATCGTCGTAGCGGATGGACAGCTCGACGTGCCGCGTCCGCAGCCGTCCGGCCCGGACGGTCCGCATCGCCCGCTCCAGCAGGTAGAACAGCATCCCGCGGATCTCGTCGGCGTCGCGCGTGGGCCGGTGGAAGGTGGTCTCGCGCGAGATCGTCCGGGGCAGGCGGTGCGGGCGGATCAGCTCCGGGTCGCGCCCGCGGCACCGCTCGTGGAGCATCTCGCCCCGGGCCCCGAACATGCCGCGCAGCATCTCGCGCGGCAGGCGGCGCAGGTCGGCGACGGTGCGGATATTCATGTCCGTCAGCCTGCTCTCGGTCTTGCGCCCCACGCCCAACAGCTTGTCGATCGGCAGGTTGGCCAGGAAGGCCTCCTCCTCGCCCGGTCGGACCCAGGCCACGCCGTTGGGCTTGGCCGAGCCGGAGGCGATCTTCGCCATCATCCGGTTCGCCGCCAGGCCCACCGACACGGGCAGGCCCACCTCCCGGGCCACCTCCTGCTGGAGCTTCCCGCCCAGCTCCGCCGGCAGGCCGTGGATGGCCTCCATGCCCGTCGCGTCGCCGTAGGCCTCGTCCAGGTACGTCTCCAGCCCGCAGGTGTACCGCCGGCAAACGTCCCAGACGTGCTCGGCGAAACAGCGATACACCGGGTACCGCCCCTCCAGGACCACCGCCGACGGGCAAAGCCGCCGCGCCTGCCCCAGCGGCATGCCCGCGCCCAGCCCGAACCGGCGGGCCTCGTAACTGCACGAGGCGATCACGCCCGACCCCACGATCACTGGCCGGCCTCGAAGCGCGGGGATCAACAACTGCTCGACCGACGCGAAGAACGCGTCGACGTCCACGTGCATCACGAGTTTCGCCACACCGCTCATCCCGCATCCGCCTCTACAGGCAAGACTCAACACAAACGGTCCTTATCAACACGATTCATCTCGCCCCGGCCGCTATCTCTTGATCCGAACATTACCCTAACACACTATACGCTCGCCCCGCCCACATCGTCAAGGCAAACCATTCCCAATTTCCGACGCCCTGTCGGGCGTGTCACACGGGATCAACATCCCCGCAATACCCCCAAAATACCCCCGCAGTTGGGCGGTTCGGGGGCGTACGGCCCGCCCGCCAATACATGCTCAAGCTATTTCTATAACACGACTTATACGCATACGCCCACCCGTCGTGTCCGCGCCGCCGGGGTGCGGTTTGACAAGGGTTGCCGTCCAACCACCCACCCCGGCAATCCCCGCACTGGCCAACCACGGCCGCAGCGGGTATAACAGAATCCGAGGGGGTCCGCCGGCGCCCCCGCGGAGATCAGCGATGTCATATGCCATTGTCCAGGCCAGCCTCGAGCCCGTATCCGCCGATGCCCTCCGCCAGTCGTTCGCCATGGTGCCCGAGCTGACGGGGGCGGATGCGGCCCTGCTGGCGCGGGACGCGTTCGGCATCTTGGTCGAGAACCTCTCCGACCAGGCCGCCCGGTCCATCCAGCGCGGGCTGGCGGCCCAGGACGTCGCCACCGAGATCGTCCCCACCGAAGACCTGCCCGCGCTGCCACCGACCAAGGCCCTCCGCCGCGCCGACTGCCTGCCCAACAGCTTCGTGGTCTACGACGCCCTCAACCGCCCCACCCTCCTGCCGTGGAACGGGGTGGCGCTGATCGCCGCCGGGATGGTCTCACGCATCCAGGCCAGGCGAATCCGCACGGAGACCACCATCCACTTCCACGGCCGGATGCCCATGGTCATCCCCGAGTTCCGCGACAGGGAATACGAAGCCGCCAACATGTCCCTTGAGATCCTCGCCCTCGACGGCCCCACGCGCTACCATGTCCAGCCCGACCGGTTCCAGTACGGCTACCTGGGCGATCGGCTCCAGCGCACCGCCGCGCGCAACTTCGTGCTGCTCGTCCGCGACCTGATGGCCATGGCCCCCCACGCCTCCGCCAACCGCGGGGCCGTGCTCATGCAGCGAGACCCGCCCGAGTCCTTCGCCTACCCCAGCCGCCACGCCTTCGAGGAGGAGACTATCTGGATCCTCTGGAAGGCCCAACGCGCCGCCGGGTGAAAGGCCAAGCCGCAGAGACGCAGAGACCGCAGAGGTTGTATTGGAGTAACGACCGGAGTACCGGAATACGGGATTACCGTAGGGCCGGCCGGGTCACTTCAGTGAACCCGGACCTGGCAGAAAGCACGAAATCCGAAACACGAAATCCGAATGACCCGCCGCCTTCAACCTGACGACAACATCGTCCTGATCGGCATGCCCGGCGTGGGCAAGAGCACCGCCGGCGTGCTGCTGGCCAAGGCCACCGGGCGGGAGTTCATCGACACGGACGTGGCCATGCAGGTCCGCTGCGGCCGGAGGCTCCAGGAGATCATCGACGCCGACGGCCTCGACGTATTCCGCCGCATCGAGCAGGCGCGCATCCTGGAGCTGGACTGCCGCCGGCACGTGATCGCCACCGGCGGCAGCGTGGTCTACTCCGCCGCCGCCATGGCCCACCTGAAAGCCGGCGGTCCGGTGGTGCACCTCGACCTGCCGCTGGAGCGGATCATCGAGCGGATCGAGGACCTCGACGTCCGCGGCGTGGTCATGGAGCCCGGCCTCACCCTCGCCGACCTCCACCGCCAGCGCCAACCCCTCTACCAACGCTACGCCGACCTCACCGTCCAATGCGACGGCCTGACGCAGGACCAGGTCGTCGCCGAGATCATCCGCAAGCTCGGATGCTGACGGGAAAGAAGTAACTGAAAAGCCCAGCCGCAGAGGCGCAGAGACTGCGGAGAAACAGAAAGAATCACGTGGGCGCAGCCTTTGAAGGGGTGACAACCCGGATCACCGGACAAAGGCCCCCCAATCCGAAGCAACACGCCTTGTCCTCTGTGCCCTCTGCGCCTCGTTCGCCCGGCGAAGCCGTCAGGCGAAGACGGCTGCGGCCCATCCAATCCGCAATCGCCAATCGTCAATCGGCAATCACCTCATCCAGCCACCACTGCATGTCGCCGGAGGCGAGGTGGAT
>DASRZG010000549.1:0-3602 GCA_035686585.1 Phycisphaerae bacterium | reverse complement strand
GCCCGGCAATCCAGCCACGCCAGATAGGTGGCCTCGCTGCGGTGCATGGAGATGCCCGGCATCGCCGCCACCGCCTGCTCGACCATCGCGCGGTTGCCGCGAAGGTACTCGCGCAGGGCCGCCAACCACTCGTCGCCGTGTTCATAGGCGGCCTGGCAGGCGGTGTAGCCCAGGGCGTTGATCGACTCGGGCAGCCACCGCGCCGACCGCAGGAAGGTCGCCCGCAGGCCGGCGTCCGGGATGATCGCCATCGAGCACCGCAGGCCGGGGATGTTGTACGTCTTGCTGGGCGACAGCAGCGTGATGGTGCGGGCGGCCACCTCCGGCGACAGCGTCGCCATCGAGATGTGGGGCTTGTCCTCGTCCAGAACCAGCCCGCAGTGGATCTCGTCGGAGCAGATCGTCAGGCCATGACGGGTACACACGTCGGCAACCGCCGCCAGTTCCGCGCGCGAGAAGACCCGGCCCGTCGGGTTGTGCGGGCTGCACCACAGCAGCAGCCGGGTCCGCGGCGTGATCACCTTTCCCAGCAGGCCCATGTCGAGCACGTACCGCCGCCCGTCGCTGACCATCGGCACGGTCACCACCCGCCGGTTGCAGTGGCCGGGGATCTTCAGGAATGGCGGGTAGATGGGCACGGTGGTCAGGACCTCCTCGCCCGCCCCGGCCGTCGACCAGCACGCCAGGTGAAGCCCCGCCGTCAGGTCGGGCAGCCAGACGATGGCCTCTGCCGGCACATCCCAGCCATGGCGACGGCGGAGCATGGCCAAGACGGTCTCGACCAGCTCCGCCGTGGGCATGGTGTATCCGAACACGGCCTCGTCGACGCGGCGGCGCAGGGCCTGGCGCACCGCCGGCGGCGGCTGGAAGTCCATGTCGGCAATCCACATCGCGATGGTGTCGGCGCGCCGGCAGCCGTCCCACTTCACGCTGCCGGTCCCCCGCCGGTCGATCACGCGGTCAAACCCGTACTTCACACTCAAAACGTCTGCTCCTCCAAGGCCGCGACGGCGCTGAGCGTGCGCCGGGTACTACTACGACCGGGCAGGGCGGCGGGATCGATCCTATCGGCCGGCATCTGTCAGGAGCCGCGAACGACGCGAACAAGAACCGTGGGCCGCGGAGGCGCGGAGGGCGCAGAGAGACAAGAGTGCCGGAAGCAACGGGGCGGGGTGAATTGCACCTCCTGAGTCCTCTCCTCCTCCGCACTGCTATCTCCGAGCATCTGCGCACCGCGCGAAGATCCTGGGTGGCACACTCAAGCGCAACGGTCTGCCCGCTGTTTGGGCAGATCGTGGAGCTTGAGGGTGGGGCAGGTGGCAGGAGCTGCCCGTGGTCCAGCCCGTTTTCCCACCCTCAAGCTGCGCTTGAGGGTGCCACCCGACAACTGGGAACTGGCGATTGGAACTGGGTTGCGGGCGAAGCCCGCGCTGTGTCCTCTGCGTCTCTGCGGCGTGGCGTCTTGGTCGGCATGGGCCGGTCAGTCCCACAGCAGCGACCAGGCGCCGAACAGCGCCCCGCTCATCTTGCCTTCGCGCCGGGCGCGGCGGATCTCCGTCGTCCGGCTGATGCGCTTGCCGGCGCGGACCTTGGCGATCATGGCCGGCAGCTCGCCGCGGTCCAGCCACACGCCGTGGTCGTTGCAGGCGTCGATGGAGACGCCCAGGAAGGTCTCGACGTCCATGTGCCGCCCGCAGATGGGGCAGGGCCTCTGCCCCGGCGGTACCGGCGACTGCTCGGTGCATTCGGTCCCGGCGCTGGACATCTCGGCCAGCAGGTCCGCCAGCTCGTCGCGATCGGTTGTCATGGCAGCCCCCTTTCTCAGTTGGGCTTATCGCTGCCATGATCCTACCGGAGCGAACCGCGGGCCGCAATCCGCCGGATCGCGTTCATTCGGCCCGCCGCGGCGTCGGTTCTGCCCGGGCGGCCAGGCGCTGGCGGAGCAGGCGGTAGTCGGAGTCTTCCACCTCGCGGAGCAGCAGGTCGAAGGAGGCCCGGCCCTTGGCCGCGGACACGGCGGCGCGCTCGCCCCGCGCCAGCGGCCAGCCGCAGGCAATGCCCAGCACGATTACCGCCGCCGCGAGGATCGGCATGAGACTGCGCGCCAACGAACGGCGGAACCACCCGAACGGGCCGCAGAAGGCACGCGAACCGATTTCCCGGATGCCCACCACGACCACGTACGCCACGACCACCCCGGCCAGGATGAGGCCCGGGATAGAACGGTAGCCGGGCCGGCCCCACACGCTGGGCCGGAACGGCCCGGCCCACCAGCCCGCCAGGTACACCGCCACCGCCACCGCGACCACGGCCCCGGCCGCCACGATAATCCGGCGGTCGCGAAGCGCGATCGGCGACGGCACGGCCATGCCGATCTCCTCCGCCCGGGCGCGGATGGCCGTATACGACAGATGCATCAACAGCAGCAGCACCGCGCCGATTGTGACCGCGTATTCCAGCGCGGTCTTGCCGGCGGTGTAGTTGAGCCCGAACCCCCCATCCCGGCCCGTGAGGACCCAGGCGTACAGGAAGTACGCCGCCACCGGCGCGACCAGCCCCAGCAGGCAGATCCTGCCGATCCGCCGCCAGCCGACAAACAGCAGCACCGGGCGGTCCCGGCCGCGATGGACCGCCAGGCTCGCCAGCGCCCAAAGCCCCGCCCCCGCTGCCCCGCCCGCCAGCAGGCACAGCAGCCACAGCAGCGCCAGCTCCCTGAAGAAGTACTTCTCCGCCGACCGGATGGGCCCGAAGTCCTTCTGGAGCCCGGGCAGCGACGGGGTGAAGGCGCCCCAGTACAGCCCCGCGCTGCGCTGGATGTCCCCGGCCGGGATCTTCTTTCCCGCGCGAAGCCGCTCGAACCAGGCGACCTCCTCCTCGAAGGCCTTGCCGGCGGCGCGTACTTGTTCGGGGCGGCCCAGCTGGATGTACGCGTGCTGCGCATCGTCGAGGGCGTCGGTGACGATTACCCTCCCGACCAGCACCTCGATCACCGTCTGGCCGTGGCCGCCGATCATCCCCCCCAGCCGCAGGGCGTCGTCGATCATCCCCTCGGCTTCGTCCGCCCGGCCTTCCTCGGCGAGTCGGATCGCGCGGGCCGACAGGCTGTGGGCCAGGTACCTGTCCGGCTCCGGGCTGGGCATCATCGCCGTTATCTGGATCCCTATGCGGCTCAACATGTCGCTGACACCCCTGGGTTCGGGCAGTTGGGCCAGGCGGACCTGGGCCATCTCCGTCACCCGACACGTGGCCGTCTTCTTGCTCAGCCCGCGATGCAGCTCGGCCAGGGCGCGGTCGAAGAGTTGCTCGTCGTGGATCTCGACCCGGTAGGGGTGCTGGCGGCATCGGCGCCCAGGGGGGCAACTCTCCGCGTATGTGCGCGACGTGTCGTCGTGAAGCGTGCTGGACACCTGGGCCATGATGCCGGCCTTCTTGAAGTTGTAGAAGGCGTTGTCCGGGTCGATCCGCTCGCTCTCGTCCAGCACCGTGAGGATCTCGTCGAGGCGGTCGGGCTTGATCTGGGCTTTGTTGTCGAAGAACCCGCCCCGCGCCATCAGCTCCGTGACGTAGTTGGCGTAGTACACCGGATCGGCCGGCCAGCGGTC
>DASRZG010000548.1:0-2154 GCA_035686585.1 Phycisphaerae bacterium | reverse complement strand
TGGCTGCAGGCGATATTCACCGGCTGGCCGTCGCATACCTCGGCGGGGGCGTTGGCGGCTAACCAATTGGCCAGACATACGTTGTCGATGTAGCAGAAGTCGCGGCTCTGCTCGCCGTCGCCGAAGACCACCGGCCTCTGGCCGTGAAGCAGACGACTGACGAACGCCGGGATCACCGCCGCGTACGCCCCGGCGGGGTCCTGGCGAGGTCCGAAGACGTTGAAGTACCTCAGCGAGACCGTCTCCATGCCGTACGAGGCCGCATAGCCCTGCATGTACGCCTCGCAGGCCACCTTGTTGGCGGCGTAGGGGCTGATGGGCATCGGCGCCATGGCCTCGTGCTTGGGCGAGGCCTGCTGGTTGCCGTAGGCGCTGGACGAGGCGGCGAACACCACCCGCTTGACCCCCGCCGTCCGGGCGGCCTCGAGGACGTTGACCGTGCCGTTGACGTTCACGTCGTGACTGGTGACGGGGTCCTCCACGCTCCGCGGAACCGAGCCCAAGGCCGCCTCGTGGAACACCGCGGCGCACCCGGCCACCGCACGGGCCACCGTCGAGCGGTCGCGAACGTCGCCCTCCACCAGCTCGATCCGGTCCATCACCTCGGTGAGGTTGGCCCGCTTGCCGGTGGCGAAGTTGTCCAGCACGATCGCCTCGTGCCCCTTGTCGAGAAGGAAGCGGACGAGGTTCGACCCGATGAAGCCCGCCCCGCCTGTCACCAGATACCTTGGCATGTCCTGTGGGCCCTTTCTGTCTGACTGTCTCAACGGTCCCGCGCCCGGCCGGCCGGCGATGCGGCCGGGCGGGGGCCGGGGCAATCCCTACGTGAAGTTCGGCGTCTCGTAGCCCGGCAGGGAGGCGGGCTCGTCCGCCCGGACGAAGGCCGCCTCCTCATACCGAAGCATCAGCAGGCCCTCTCGGAAGCCGTCTACCTCGGTGGCAATCGGCTGGCCCAGCACCTCCCGCAAGAGCATCCCGGGCAGGTCGGCCCCGGCGGCGATCGAGAGCTCCACGCCGTCGTCGAACCGCAGGCTGACGCCGCGGAACCAGACCGCCCCGTCTTCGGTCCGGCTGCACCGGCAGCGGAACACGCCCCAGGCGTCGCCCAGCAGACCGGCCAGGCGGATCGTCTCGACGATCACCTCGGCGCCCCGGGCCGTCACCCCCTTGTCCACCTCCGGGCCGCGAAAGCCCAGCGGCTGCCACGGAACGATGCGACGGACGACCCCGTCGCGGCTTCGGTAGACGTCCACACAGAAATCGCGACAGGCCAGGTGCGGTTGGATGAGCACCGGCCGGGTAAACCCCGCGCGCCGCCGGGCGAAGTCGGCCTCTGAGTGGATCACCAGCCCCTTGGCGCGGTTCGGCCGGCTGACGGGGCAGACCAAACAGGGGAAGAACGGGCGCCTTCGGAATTCCTCGAGCCCGACGGTTCGCAGGACCCGCAGCCCGGCCTGGGACAGCGCCTCGGCAAACCGTCCGCCGTCGGCGCACATCGCGACCACCGGCTCCGAACCGACCACCACCGTGCAGCCCGCCGCCAGGAAACGCTCCCGCGCCCCCGCCAGCAGCGGCAGATCGGCATCGCCCAGCGGAACCAGCAGGCCCGCCTCGTGCTTCTCCACCAGCGCCAACAGGGCCGGCACATACGCCTCGCTTCCCGGGGCCGGCAGCACGGCCGAGGCGTCCCCGAAATGCAACGCCGCCGCGGTGATCGTCTGGTCCGAAACGATGATCTTCCCGGTCAGCCCCAACTCGGCCATGGCTCGACGAAAGGCCCCCAGCAATCCCACGGAGGACCCGACGCAGCTAAAGAGTATGTTGAGTTCGCGTTTGCCCATGGCCGCCTTGTCCGCGTCGAGGCCGCACAAGGCTTTGTCACACGGCCGCGAATCAGACGCCGAAGTCGCCCAATACGATGGGAGTATACGAGACGACCCCCGCCCGTGCAAGCCGCCAGGCCCCCGCCGACAGGCCCCAGCGGGTAGCAGCGGCCGCTTGAATCGCCGACGCGTTTGACCGATACTGACAGGTACGCAAAGACACGCAGGGGACCACATGAGCGCAAACACCAACAGCGGCACAGCTCCGTCGGCCCGCAAGCCGGACTCCCGGGCCAAGGTCGTCTTCCTGGCCATTGTCATCGCCGTGGCC
>DASRZG010000547.1:0-8397 GCA_035686585.1 Phycisphaerae bacterium | reverse complement strand
GCCTGGGCCCACGCGCATCCGGCCAATGACAGCAGCAGCGAGACGGTGGCGGCGTGTCGGATCGATCCCCTGGCCTGTATCCTCATCAAGGCTGTTACTCCTTCTGCTCGTGCGTGTGCTCGTGCCGGAACTCCGGCCAGGGGTTGAACACAACAGGCTTCTCCGGCACGGCCATCAGGTAGGCATTATTCCGCTCGTCGATCTCGTTGACCTTGCCATCGGGGTCGAGGACCACCAGGTAGGCGCCCGGGGCCTCCAGGCCGGGGATGAGCACCTCGGCGGGTCCGCCGCCGGCCGGGACGCGAATGGTCCGCGTGGCCACACGCGTCCGTGCGGCGATCCCCCCCAGCCGGAGCACGCCCGCCCCGGCCGGCGCCCTGCTCGACCCGATCCACAGGTTCGTGCAGGGCTTGCCGTCGATGGTGACGGCCACCTCGGCGGTGGTCTTGTCGGTGGTGTCGATGCGAACCGCCATGGGGCTGACCGACCCCGCCCGCGACTGGGACCCTTTGAAGAACATCCCGTACTTGCCCGACCAGCTCAGCGTCCCCTTGCCGTCGTCTTTCAGGGCGCCGCGGCGGTCCAAGGCCACCTCGCAGGACCGCGCGTCGCGGATGGCGACCGTGCCCGAGCAGGTGAACTCGCCGCGCTTCTCGTCCCGCAGGGCGGAGGCGACCACCACGCGGAGGATGGCGGTGGTGTCGTTGACCGGCTCGACCCACACGGCCACGCCGTTGTCCCGGCCTTGGAACTCGTGCCGGGCGATCTGCCCGTCGGCGGCGTCGGAGTGCACGGAAAGGACGGCCTCCGCCGCCGCGTCGCCGTAGTTGCGGGCGAGGACCTTCAGCGTGCCGGCGGAATGGTCGAAGGACACGTCCTTCCGCTGGACGCACAGGTCGGGCGTCCCAGCCGGCAGGACCCACACCGGGCTGGTCCACGCGCGGTGGCCGTTCTTCTGCGTGAGTCGGACGTAGTAGTACCGGCCCGTCCCCTCGAATCGCCCCAGCGAGCGGGTCGCCTCCATATCCGTCCCCTGCCCGTCGATCGCGTCGACGACCTTCCCTTCGGAGACGATCTCGATCCGCTCGACCGCATCGCAGGCGTTGGCGCGGAGGTGCGCCTTCAGCTCGGCACCCGCCTTGACGAAGGTCTCGCTGCCCATCCCGGCCTCGTTGACGGCGAAGTCCATCAGGATCCGCTGGCCCGTGGTGGCATAGCACCTCCGGGCGTACATGCCGTCCCAGATGTCCTCCCGGGTCAGCCTCGGCGCCAGCACGCAGGCCAGGCCGGTCAGGCCGGGGCGGGCGGAGTGGCCGTCCCCGGCGCCGATCACGCCGACCCGCCGCCCCATGGCCAGCCCGTCCTGCCACGTGTGCCCAGCCAGGGAGCCGGAATCGGCGTAGTTGTTCCCCGGCCCGCGGTACAGCGGGGCCTTCCACCACGGGCCAGGCTCCTCCGACGAGCCGTGGTTGGAATACACCTCCAGCAGCCGGCGGTGCTCCCGGTCGGCCTGGAGCCAGTCGATCGGCTGGAGCAGGGCGGTGTGGTGGGGAATGCACAGGACCTTCGCGCCCGACGCCGCGTAGTAGTCCAGCACCTCCTCGGTCCCGGTCCGCCGCTCGCGCCGGTCGTGCAGGTCCAGCGGGTCGCCCGATTGCAGGTAGTAGTTGTGGTGCCCCTGGTACGTGCCGCTTTCCACGCCCAGCAGCGTGGCGAACCGGCCCGGCTCGTTGCAGCGGTTCGCGGCGGCCGCCAGCTTGCCTATCCAGACCTCGGGCGTGATCTGGGGGGCGTTGTGCTCGCTGAGGGCGGCGAAGTCAAGCCCGGCCACGTCGCGGGCGTAGGTGTAGTTGTCGTGCTCGTCGCCGGCCTTGATACTGCCGTGCTGGTAGCGGGTGTGGATGTGGATGTCGCCCCAGTAGTGCCGCTGCGGGGGCGGCGACACGCCCACGCGGACAGGGTTGCTGACGGCCTTGTTGCCGGCGGCGTCGGTGACGGTCAGGCGGTGAACACCAGGGGTGTGGAAGGTGACCTCGACCGAGGCCACCGCCGGCTTGTCCGGCGTGAAGGCGACCGCCGCGGGCAAGACAGCCTTCGGGTCGTCGGCGGCGACGGTCAGCTTGCGGTGGAGGTGGACGGCGATGCCGTACCGCGCCCCGGCCGAGACGCACAGGCCCGTCACGATCAGCCGGGCCGGCTTGCCCACCGCCGCCTGCGAGGGCAGCACCGCCCGGTACTCGTAATGCTCGCCGTAGGTGGCCTGGGCGCCCGTGGCCACCAGCCGGACGTCGTCGATCCACACCGCACCCGCCTTGGCAAGGGCCCAGTTCCTGGCCGGGCCGATCTGCACGACCCCCTTCTCGCCCGGGGCGATGAAGGTGCCGGAGGCGCGCCGCCAGTCGCCGCGGACGAGGGGGTCCCCGGCCTTGCCCTTGCTCTTGCTCTGGTGGCTCAGGACGATGTCGTACGGGCTGGTCCCGTTCACGGTCGCCATCAACAGGCAGTTCTCGAAGTCGGGAGTGGCGATCTGGACGGTCAGGCGGTACTCCGCCCCGGGGGTGGTCCGGGCCGCGAACCGCAGCCACCCGCCGCCGTTGGTCGCCTCGCCCGCCAGACGGGCCACTCGCCGGCCCTGCGGGGTCCAGCCCTGAACCTCCTCCACAGCCGCACTGGCCGATTCCCAGCCCTTCAGGCCGTCCTCGAAGCTTCCGTTGGCGAGGAGGTTCTCCGCCGCACCCGCAGCCCCGCACGGCCCCATCGTCCACAGGACCACCGCCACCAGCATCCCGATCCCGTGTGCACGCACCATGGATGTCCTCCCTGCTCGGCGTCCTGGATCGCTCGAAGGTGCCGCCGATGGTCCGCCGGCCCCGACCAGGAGAGCCAAACTCCCGCTCCAAGGTAAGCGAAGGACCCGCATCCCTCGGCGGCATCGGCGCCGCAGATGGTATACAAGTGAGACAACGACCTCCAGCAAAAGGTATTGCCGCACAAGTCGGCCCGGAGGCGCGGAGGGGGATAGCCCCGAATCCCAGCCGTATGTCCGCCGTTGGCGGACGGGGGGTGGAGAGAGCGGATCGCGCCAAGAACCGTTACAGCATGTCCTTGCCGTCATTCCGAAAAAACGGATAATCGCGCTTGATCGAACCCATAAGCTTCAATTATCCTGTGTGGGTCGAATCACGCCGCCAGCCCACAGGCGGCATCGAGCGTTCGCCGCGGTCAGGGGATGGCGGGTGGGGCAGCCTCCGTTCCCCCCGCGGCGACTTTTTCAGACCGCCACCGCGACTTCCATCCTACTGCTGCGCCTTCAGCTTCTGCCGCAGGGCCGCATCAATGAACGGCTGGAGGTCCCCGTCCAGCACCCCCCCCGTGTTCCCGACGTGCAGCTTCGTCCGCTCGTCGCGGACGAGCTGGTAAGGGTACAGCACATACGATCGAATCTGGCTGCCGAAGGCGATCTCCCCCTTCGCCCCGTATATCTTCGCCAGCTCCGCATCCCGCTGGGCCTGCTCCCGCTGGTACAGCTTGGCCTGCAGCATCTTTCGCGCCTGGGCACGGTTCTGATGCTGCGACCGCTCGTTCTGGCACTGCACCACGATCCCCGTCGGCAGGTGCGTCAGGCGGATGGCGCTGGAGGTCTTGTTCACGTGCTGCCCCCCCGCCCCGCTGGCGCGATACGTGTCCTCCCGCACGTCCTTGGCCCAATCCACCTCGATCTCGATCTCCTCCAGGTCCGGCAGCACGTCCAGCGACGCGAAGCTCGTATGCCGCCGCTTGGCCGAGTCGTACGGGCTGATCCGCACCAGCCGGTGCACACCCCGCTCGCACGAGAGATACCCATAGGCATACGGCCCGGACACGTGCAGCGTCACCGACCGGATCCCCGCCTCCTCGCCCTCGACCCGGTCGATCTCCCGCGCCGAAAGCCCCGCCCGCTCGCAGTACCGCAGGTACATCCGCAGCATCATCTCCGCCCAGTCGCAGCTTTCCGTCCCGCCCGCCCCGGCGTGGATCGAGCAGTAGCAGTCCCCCGCGTCGTGCGGCCCGGACAGCATCATCCGCAGCTCCAGGCTGTCCATCTCCCCCGACAGCCTCTCGGCCGCCGCCGCCGCCTCCGCCAGCGTGTCCGCGTCATCCGCCTCCGCCCCCAGCTCGTGCAGCGCTTCCAGGTCCCCGATCTGACCCAGAAACCGCACCACCGGGTCGACCGCCGCCTTCAGGGTCTTCAAACGCCCCACCACCTTCCGGGCCGACTCGGAGTTGTCCCAGAAGTTCGGCGCGGACATCGTCTGCTCGATCCGCTGGATTTCCGCCTGCCGTGCAGGCAAGTCAAAGAGAGTCCCGGATGGCTACAATCCGGGCGCTGAGGGACTCGACGAGATCGGAGAGGTCCGCTGGTTCCATCATGGTTGCAATATAACAGTACCCCCGTCGCCGGGCAAGCTTCCACCCCCCCGCCCACGGCGTTATATTGGCCCCCGAACCGCGCCCCGGCCCGCCCGGGCCGCCCCGCACAACACGAACCCGCAGCGCCGCACCGCCGAAAGGAGCCGCCCGTGCCCGACCACTTCGCCGACCGTCTGCTGGCCGCCATCGATCAGAAGGGCTCCCCCGTCTGCGTCGGGCTCGACCCCGCCATCGACCGCATCCCGCCGGAGGTGGCCGAGTCCGTCCGCGACCTGCTGGGCGAGGCCTGGGAGGAGATGGACGATGTCGTCCGGGCCGCCAACCTCATCTACTGCTTCTGCCTCGACGTCATCGGCGCCGTCGCCGACCTCGTCCCCGCCGTCAAGCCCCAGATCGCGTATTTCGAGCGGTATGGCGCAGCCGGGGTGGCCATGTACGAGGCCGTCGTCAGCGCCGCCCGGGAGGCCGGGCTGATCGTCATCGGCGACGTCAAACGCGGCGACATCGGCTCCACCGCCGCCCAGTACGCCGCCGGCCACCTGGCCATCGACGACGGCCCCGACGCCATCACCGTCAACGGCTACTTCGGCGCCGACGGCCTGATGCCCTTCGTCGAGGCGGCGCGGGACAACGGCAAGGGCCTGTTCGTGCTGGTCCGCACCTCCAACCCGTCCGCCCGGCAGATCCAGGACTTCGCCGACGCGGCCGGCAAGACCGTCTTCCAGCACGCCGCCGAGTGCGTCGCCGAACTCGGTGCCGCCGAGGGGCTGATCGGCGAGTCCGGCTACTCCTGCGTCGGCGCGGTGGTCGGCGCCACGTATCCCGACGAGGCCCGCCTGCTCCGCAAGCTCATGCCCCGGCAGATCTTCCTCGTCCCCGGCTACGGCGCCCAGGGCGCCACCGCCGCCGACTGCGCCGCCTCCTTCGACGAGGCCGGCCGGGGTGCCATCGTCAACGCCAGCCGGTCCGTCATCTACGCCCACCAGCTTCCCGAATATGCCGGCATGGAATGGCCCGCCGCCGTCCGCGCCGCCGCCGAGTCCTTCGCCGCCGACATCGCCAAGGCGGTCAAGCCATGACAGCGATTCCTTCCAACCCCTAAGGCATACCCGCGTCCCTGCCCCCGTCCATTCCTTCCCCCACGCCCCGCTGCCCTTGATCGCCCCGCCAACCAGGGGGCTTGCTGTTTACAATACACGCATCTGTAAACAGCCCTTTACTGGCGCAAGAGACTTGTATACAATGTCTTATGCATAATCGTTCCTGTTACCACGAACATGTGTAAACAGACTGATACTCTTCTGTTAACATTCTGGGATGCTTAAGTATGATGACAGTGCAGGTTGAGCTTAAGGCGTAGGGCGAGCAACTCGCTTGCTCGCGGAATCGGGCGGCCCTACCGGGGCTGGGCCTTCCTGACGGACTCCCTTTCACCCACCGTACCGCCGGCATCTCCGCCTCGCTTCGACTTCCGCGGTGGGCTGGCATATGCCGCCCTCCGGGCTCCCACATGATCGGTGACGCCGTCAAGATGGGTGCCATCCCGATGTCCATCGGGACGATGTCCGCAGCAGTCCCACAGGACTCCCCGCCCGGACGGGCTCCGGCCGACCAAGGCGTATCCGGGCGGCGCTCAACGACCCGGGGTCGAAGGCTTCCGGCGTCCGGATTCCCGGACTTGACGCCCGGTTCGGTCGGCTGTAGCGTAGGCCCATCGGCCCGACGGTCTTTTCTACAGGGGCAACTGCATGCGGGAAGCCGGAGGAAGAGGCTGGCCGTGCCCTGCCGCCACGAAATGGCCCCGGGCGCGGTCCGCCCGCGACGGGTGGAGCACCCCGGCGAAGGTCGCCGACGCCCCCCTGGGCCTGAGGCCCCTGCCTCGTGCCGCCCCCGCCCTCGGGGAAGGCCCCGGCCAATCCAAAGGAACGGAAATGAGTCCTCCGTCCCCCTTTTCCAGTGGAAGCTATGTGCAGCCGAGATAGCTCGGGTCGTGACCCGGTGACATCCTGGGCGAAGCGCTTGGCGATTGCCGGATACGTATGCGCTCTCTTGGCGATTGCAGCGGGATGGGGATACCGCGTGATGAGATCGCCTGAGCGGCGGGCAAGAGCACTTCTTCAGGGGATAGCCGGTCTCGACAGTCCGGACGAGGCGCGGGTGCCGGGGGGGTGGGTAGGAAGGGACGTTGGTTACGGGCAACTCGTCCAGCAACTGCGTGCCCTGTCCCCGGAAGCGACTGACACACTGATTGCGGCCCTGTCAGATCCGAGCTTGCGGGTGCAAGGGGCCGCGGCGACTGCATTGGGCGGGACGAGGGACCCTCGAGCCATCAGTGCCTTGTGTAAGGTGCTGAAAGACAGGAAGTCGGGCGAGTCCGTCAGGTACCGTGCTCTCCGCTCGCTGGGTGAGATTGGAGGACCGGAGGCGATTGATGGGATTGCGGAGTTGATGCTTGACATATTTGAGCGAGGGTGCGTGTCATTCAATCCCGCTACCCCTGACGCCAAGCCTCCGTGGGTGGAGTTACGCGTCTTGGCGGCGAAGGAACTCGGGAGAGCCGGGGACCCGAGGGCCGTGGAAGCCCTTACCGCCTGTGCTCGGAGCGACCGTCCCGACGAGCTGGCATCGGCTGCGTGTATGTCACTTGCGGAGATAGGCGATGACACCGCTGTTGAGGCCTTGCTTTCGGTGATGAGGACGGGCGGGTGGTATGCGCGGGTTAACGCGGCAGCCGCCCTTTCCTTGACAGGCAGGAGGGATCTGAGAGGGCAGGTCTTGAAGGCCGTCAGAGACGGGGATTCCGCGGCGATCCCAGCGCTGGGGGGCCTGGGTGACGCCGCAGACGGTGAAGCGATCGTGCCGTACCTGAGCCATGGGGACTATCCGGTACGCTCGATGGCCGCCAGAGCGCTGGGGCGGCTCGGGTACCAGCCGGCACTCGTTGCGCTGAGGCAGATGGCCTCGCAGGACCAGGACCCATATGTTCGCCGGGTTGCAGCCGAGGCCGTCCGCAAGATGGTTGCGGTTCGCGGGGATCGGGATAGCTCCAGCCAGCCATGAGCCCGAGACATGGAGAAACCGGAGACACGGGGGACGGAGCACTCACTTCCAGGCCGCCCTTGCGCGTCGGGGGCGAACGCCCTGGATGGATCATGAGGGAACCGAAGGACCCGCCCGGTCGTTCCACGGCGGGCTGAAGGGGACAGGCGCCCGCGGAGTGGGCATCCTACGTCGGATCCCGGCCGCCGGGCCGGCTTGATCCGCAAGCAGGGCCGCTGCCCCCCTCCCGCCGCCCTCGGCGCAAACCCGGGGCCGACCCAAAGGAGCGGAAATGGGTGCTTCGTCCCCATTTTCCATGACGATTCTCATCGGCCCGGTTCCCACCGCTGCCGCGGTGGGCTGGCATGTGCCGCCCCTGGCGGGGCTGCCTTCGCCGATGGGGGCCACTGCAACGACGGGCGGACCATCTCTTCTTCCAGCCCGCAGGGCGAAACATGCCAGCCCCCCGCGGCAGCGGGGGGACGATCGCGGGTATCGAGAAGCCAGCCCCGTCAGGGGCGGTCCATGAGCGCCCGGGGAAACCCGGAAACCCGGGACAGTCACCTATTATGGGCTTCTCCCCGTGTGGCACGGGGCCGGACAAGCGGAGGGCTTGTCCGGGGCACCCTTTTCTCGAGGCAGAAAGAAAACGGCACGTTCCGTTGGGTGCCCCGGACAAGGCGTTGTGTACTTGTTTAGCGACTCTGGCTGGCCAGGGTCGCTGTAGGCGTACACGGCTGCCCTCCGGGGTGCCACCCTCAAGGCGTTGTTTGCCCCCAACGGGGCAGGCTTGGGGGTGCCGGAATTCGGCCGGGACCCAGGGATGGGGATAGTCTCCCAAAGCAACTCCAGGTACCTTCCCCACCCCCAAGCCGCCGTTTGGTCCCGTCGGGGCTTCGCCCCGATGGGACAAGCCCCGATGGGACAAGCTTGTGGGTGGCACCCAAG
>DASRZG010000546.1:0-2307 GCA_035686585.1 Phycisphaerae bacterium | reverse complement strand
CGCCCGCGCCGATCACCAGCGCCCGCGCCGGCCGGATGGTACCCGCCGCGGTCATCATCATCGGCATCATCTTGGCCATGGCCTCGGCGGCCAGCAGGACCGCCTTGTACCCGGCCACAGTGCTCTGGCTGGATCGGACGTCCATCGACTGGGCCCGGGTGATCCGCGGCATGGCGTCCAGGGCGAAGCTGGTGATCCCCCGCAGACCCAGGGCGCGGACGATGTCGGTGTTGACCTCGGGATTCAGCACGCACACCAGGACGATCCCGGCCCGGAGGCGCCCGATCTCCTCGGGCCCAGGCGGGTCGATCATGACCACCACGTCGGCGGCGCGCAGCAGCTCGGGCCGATCGCCCACGATCACCGCCCCGGCCGATTCGTACGCGGCATCGTCGAAGAACGCCCCCGCGCCCGCCCCGGCCTCGACGGCGACCTCCAGCTCCCGCCGCAGAAGCCGGCGGACCGACTCCGGCACGAGCGCCACGCGCCGCTCACCCGGCGAACCTTCGCGGGGCACCGCGATCCTCATGCCTGCCTCAGAATCAGGGGTGCCCCGTACAAGCGGCGACCTTTGTTCCGCACCGGCTCAGTCACGGGTGCCACCCTCAAGCGAAGCCCCAACGGGGCAAGCTTGGGGGTGCGGAACGCGGGTGGCGCTCCCTTGGGAGACAATCCCCATCCCTGGGTGGCTTCCGAATTCCCGCACCCCCAAGCCCGACGACGGCTTGAGGGTGGCACCCGGGCTTCGCTGGACACGTACCAAGCGGAGCCCCGAGGGGACAAGCTTGTCCGGGGCACCCGACCTAACCTCATGTCGTCATTCCACGCGGGCGGGCCGAACTCCCACGACCGGCCGCCTCGCGCCCTATTGAAAAACCGCCGGAAAGGCGGTACATCGGCGAACACGTAATCCTAGGCACCGTGAAGAGGTAACGACCATGACAGAGCTGACCGGAACCGTTGTCCCCGACGCCGAGGCCGCACTGGCCAACCTCCGCCGCGAGGGCACCCCGCGCCGGGTCCACAACATGGAGCTGTTCCTGGACGGGGAAGTCAAGGCGGCCGTGACCGAGCGGTTCGGCCTGATGGAGGGCGTCCGCCAGGACGATCCGTTCTACGTCCAGAAGCGCGAGATCGCCATCCAGCGGTTCCTGGGCTACGAGTACGTCTACGCCGGCCTGGAGGTCGGGCTGACGTTCAAGCACAGCTTCGCCCCGGACACCGCCGGCCTGGCGCGCAAGGGCGGCAGGGCGTACATGGAGGAACACGCCGGGCCGATCACATCGTGGGAACAGTTCGAGCAATACGAGTGGCCCGACCCCGACACGGCCGGCGACACCGCCCTGGCGTGGTTCAACGACAACCTGCCCGACGACATGTTCCTGATCGCGCATTCCGGCGCCCACTACTGCGAGCACCTGTGCTGGCTGATGGGCTACGAGACGCTCTGCTACGCCCTGTACGACCAGCGCGACCTGGTCGAGGCGATCTACGAGAAGGTCAGGGAGCTATCCACGAAGATGATGGCCCGCAACCTCCAGTACACCCGCATCCGCGCCGTCTGGGGCAGCGACGACATGGGCTTCAAGACCTCCACGCTGATCTCGCCCGACGACATGCGCCGGTTTGTCCTGGCGGGCCACAGGCACTCCGCCCGGCTCGCCCACGAGGCCGGCTGGCTGTACCTGCTGCATTCCTGCGGCAACCTGGCTGGGATCATGCCGGACCTGCTGGACGACGTGAAGATCGACGCCAAGCACAGCTTCGAGGACACGATCGAGCGTGTGACCGACGCCAAGGCGGCCTACGGCCACCGCTGCGCCCTGATCGGCGGGATCGACGTGGACTTTCTGTGCCGCTCCGACGAGCAGTCCATCCGCCGCCGCGTCCGCCAGACCCTCGACGTCTGCCTCCCCGGCGGCGGCTACTTCCTCGGCAGCGGCAACTCCATCGCCAACTACATCCCCCTGGACAACTACCTCGCCATGCTGGATGAAGGTCGCAAATACTCGATGTGATTGGGAACCGGGAGCCGGGAAGACGCAACCGGCGGAAAGCGCCTCGATGCCTACACCCACGCGCTGCGCCGCGTGGGAGTTCCTTATCCGGCTTTGCCAAGGCTACGCCGGACGAGATGTCGAACCGCCTCCCTCCCGCGTCCCCTGGCACGCGGTGCTCGAGGAACTCCACGCGGGCGCTGACTTCACCCGGTCGGGTTGACGCCGATCGATAGGACCGATCCCGCCCCCCGGTATCCCCGTCGTCCGGTATTCCGGCAATCCCCGCTTCCCCGGCTCCTTGTTCCCG
>DASRZG010000545.1:0-7036 GCA_035686585.1 Phycisphaerae bacterium | reverse complement strand
CGCGCCGCCACCGACAAGGCCCGCCGGATCGCCGCCGACGCGGGAATGCTGATCAGCTACGACCCCAACTACAGGCCGAGGCTGTGGCCGGAGGCCCCCGCCGCCCGCGACCGGATCCGCGAGGGCTTCGCGGGCACTACCGTCGCCAAGGTCTCGGCCGAGGAGTGGGCGTTCATCCTGGGCACCGACGATTTTGGCCGCGGGGCCGAGGAGCTGCTGGGGATGGGCGTGGAGCTGGTGATCCGCAGCGAGGGCGGGCGGGGCGCCAGCTTCGCCACGGCCGCCGCGTCCGGGCACGTCGACGCCTTCGACGTCCAGCCCGTCGAGTTCACCGGTGCCGGCGACGCCTTCACCGGCTCGATCCTGGCGGACCTGGTCGCCCTGCGGAAACGCGGAGCCGCCCCGGGCGGTCTGACGCGGGAGGACCTTACCGGCCTGATCCGCCGGGCCAACGCCACCGGCGCCCTGACCACCACCCGGCCCGGGGCGATACCCGCCCTGCCCACCAGACCGCGGGTGGAGGCGTTCATGGCCGATCGGGGCGCCGCCGGGCGATGAGGCACGCGACGGCCCACGCCACCGCGGCGGCCGCGGCGTACAGCATCGCCGTCACGTACCACGCCACCGACGGCATGGGAACGTCCCTGCCCAGAACGCCGTAGTGGTACAGCAGGGGGCGTTCCTGCCAGATGAACCCCGCCTCCGCCAGGGCGCCCGAGATCGCAAAGAATGGATTGACCGCCACGACCGCCCACGCCAGGCGGGCCCGCCACGCCCCGCCGGCGGCCGCGACCAAACCGCCCGTCCACAAGGGCATCGCGCAGACGCCCGCCAGGACGATCACGGCCGCCGCGGCGGCGATGCACCGCCCCCGCCGCCGCGCCCCCATCCGCGCCACGCCGCACAGGGCCACGCCCGCCGCCGCCAGCACCACGTAGACCTTGGCCGCGCCGCCCCACCCCAGCCGGTTGTCCGCGGCGGCCAGGACGATCAGCAGGGCCAGGGAGGCGTCGATGACGGCGCCGGCCCGCAACAGCCCGTCGAGCCGGCCGGGCCCGCCGGCGCCGAACACGGCCGCGGCGATCAGCGTCCACAGGGCGGCGGCGAACAGGGCCATCGCCGTCGAGGCCGGCGGCGCCAGCGCCGCGCGGGCCCACGCCCACACGCCCAGTTGCACCGCGGCCGTGGCGGCGATCGCGATCAGCATCGCGACGCCGTTGCGCCGCAACACGGACGGGAGCGTGTCGCGAGGGCGGTCTGTTTCGGGCGGGTTCACGGCCGATCCGTGCCGCTGCCTGTCCGGTCGCGTTCTTCTCGCTGCTCGCGCTGGGCCAGGAGCGTCTTGAGCTGGGAGGCGTAGTCGCCCCACAGGGCCCGCAGGGCCTCGATTTCCTTCCGCCGGTTGTCGATGTGCTTCAGCAGGGCGCGGGCGTCGTCGGCGGGGTCGATGAGCTGCTCGCCCGCCTGCTCCAGTTGCGTCCGCCACCAGCCGACGGCGCGGGCGGCTTCGTCGGCGGTGCGGGGCAGCACCTCGTCGGTGAGCCGGCGGGTGCGGAAGGACACCTCGGTCATGCCGGCGTCGTTGAGGATGCCGGTGAGCCGTTCCCGGTCGAACGCCAGCGCCCGGGGGTCGATGATCACCTCCGCGGCGCCGCGGCTGTGGCGGGCGAGGAATTCCCTGGCGGCGGCGCCGATCTGCTCGGGCAGGATCGGCGCGGCGTCCATCTCGATCCGCCCGAGGGGGTCGATGGTGAAGGTGACGCGGGCGTCGGGCGCCTTCTCCCCGCCCGGCAGGGCGGTGATGACCAGCTCGACGGGCGTGCCCTTGGGCGGCATGGCGTCGCGGTTGGGGCAGAATTCCAGCATGGCGGTCTTGGACGAGCTGGCGAAGGGCACGTCGATGACGCTGGAGGCGAAGTTCGCCAGGGACACGTGGTGGCCTTCGCCGTCGCCCCAGTAGCTGCCGTCGTCGAGGATCGCCGATCCGACGAACACCCAACTGAGGGCCTTGGGGGCGGCGCGGGAGGCGCCCTCGATGAGCCAGTCCGACACCGGCGCCTCGCGCCGGGCGCCTTTGGCGTCGGTCCACCGGACCGTCAGGGCCAGCTTGGCGCCCGCGGGGGGCAGGAAGACGGGCTCGGCCCCTTCCCGATCGGACCAGCGCCCGCTCTTGCCCGGCCTCAGATCCAGCGCCAGAAGGGCCGCGTGGAGCATGGAGGGCTTGACGGGCGTGGCCAGGAGGGACTCGGACTCCTTCGTGCCGGTCGTGCACAGCAGGAACTCCAGCGCGTCCTCGCGCTGCGCGACGACGGCGTCGAGGGTGACGCGCCGGTTCTTCCGGTCCAGCCGCAAGGCCGGGGCGGTGGCGGCCTGATCGTCCCCGGCCGGTGTCGGTGCCGTAGCCGCCGTCGGCGCATCCGCCGCCGCGGCCGCCACGACGGCGGCCAGGAGGACGCCGAAAAGCCCATGCCGTCTGCTCATGCCTGCATACCCCATGTCCATGTCATTCGGCCCGCCTCCGTCGGTCCGGGCCGGCCGTGGACTATTATCGCCGGCGCCAGGGGGAAAAGAAAGCGTTCCCCGCCGCGCGCTTCCGCCTGGGAGGCGTCCCCACACAAAAAAGGCGCCCCGTCCGCCGGGGGGCGAACGGGGCGCCGTGATCGGTGAGGCCCTCCGCTTACCGGGTCGGGAAGGCCTTCTGCTCGTACTCGTTCTGGATGATGATCTTGGGCTTGACCAGCATCAGCAGGGTCTGTTGATCGCGGACGATCTGGCGGTTCTCGAAGGCGCGGTTCAGCACGGGGATGCGGCTGAGGATGGGCACGCCCATCTCGCGTTCCCGCTCGCCGGCGAGCCGCTGTCCGCCCAGCAGCAGCGTGCCGCCGTCGGGCACGGACACCGTGCACCGGACCTCCTGGAGGCTGATGTTGGGCAACTGGATCAGGCCCGACCCGGGGATGTTGGGGTTGCCCTGGTACTCGATGAACCCGATGATGGTCGACACCTGGGGCTGGAGGGTCAGGTTCACGTACCGCCGGTCGGCGGAGATGGTGCCCTCGACGTCCAGCACGCTGCCGGTGGAGACCGTGGCGATCACCGGCGTGTAGCCGACGACGTTATCGCCCGGGACGGCCTCCAGCTCGGCGACATACGCCTGCTGCTCCTGGATGGCGACGTAGGCCCTCTGCCCGTTGAAGATGGTCACCCGCGGCGCGGTGAGCGTCCGGGTGGCCTGGTGGGCCTGCGTGGCGCTGACCAGGAAGTCCACCTGCACGTCGTCGAGGAAGGTCCCCGCGAAGCTCATGGCGGAATTGGTCACCGCGCCGATGCTGTTGGCCAGGCCGCTGTCCATCGGGGCGTTGACCCACTGGTAGCTGGACTGACTGAGGCCCATGGGCGTGAGGTAGCTGGTCCCCATGGCCTTCTTGCCGGTCGTCGTCGTCCAGGTGCTGTTGGCGTAGTTGGGCACCACCGCCCCGGTGACCGGGTCGATCGCCGAGGTGGTCGGGAGGCTCGTCTTGTCCACCTGCAACCGGCTGCCCAGGTTGAAGTAGAAATCCAGGTCGATCCCGATCCGGTTCAGGAAGCCCGTGTTCACCGTGATGAACCGTGCCTCGACGTTGATCAGCATGGCCCGCGCCTCGCGGAGCTGGGCCAGCAGGTCCTGCACCTTGCGGTGGTTCTCCGGCGTCTGGGTGACGATGATCTGCCCGTTGAGCTCGCGGATGGACCCGGTGGTCCCGGCCGCCGCACCGCCCTGCCACGTGTCGGGAGCAATGGTGGTGCGGATCATGTCCAGGATGCTGTCGACCAGCTCCTGGCGGCTCACCGTCCCGGTGTCGTCGTCGTCGCCCGCACCGTTGCCGCCGCCGTTGTTACCACCGCCGAACAGCCCGCCGCCGCTGCCGGAGCCGGAGCCGTTGTTGCCGGCGTTGTTGCCGGCGTTGGCCAGGTCGATCCTCGGGCCGCGGAAGGTCGGCACCTGGAAGATCAGGTCGCGGATGTCGTACACCCGCGTGGCGGTCATGGTCGCCAGGTCGTCGCGGGTGGAGATCGTGATCACGCCCTCGTCGACCACGAACCCCAGCGGGGTGACGGCCCCGACGTCGTCGAGGATGGTCCTCAGCGCCTTCTCGACGGTCACCTGGGTCAGCTCGACGTTGACGGGGGTCTTCTGGTCGATGCTGCCCTGGCGCAGCATCTCCCATTTCACGTGGATGCTGATGTTGCTGACATCGCGGACGAACTGGATCACGTCGCCCAGGGCGATGCCCGAGAAGTTCAGCTTGGGCAGCACCTGCTTGAGGGCGCGGTGGACGGCGCGGTTGGCCTCGCTCTCGCCGCTGTCGCCCTCGCCAAAGGGTCTGCGCGTCAGGCTGATCTCCTGCCAGTCGCGGGGGTACCGCAGCAGCTCATACCACGGGATCGCCGCCTCGCGGACGCCCACCATCTGCCTCTCTTCCTCCTGGAGGGCGTCCCGGTAGGCGGCCTTGTCCTGCAGGACCAGGACGAACTGGCTGAGCACCCGCCGCTGCTCGCCGGCCCAGTTGTCCTTGGGGTCCAGCTCGCGGACGCGGTCGAGGATGTCCACCGCCTCGGCGTACTTGTGCTCGTCGCGGAGGGCGCGGGCGCGCCGCTTCAGCGTGGTGATCTTCTCCTCGCGCTCCCGCGCCATCCTCGCCTCGCGCTTCAGCACCTCCCGGGCGATCTCCGCTTCCTGCGCCTGGACCTTCTTCTCCTCCCACCGCCTCTGCTCGGCGGCGATGTGTTCGAGGCGCTGGTCCGTCTCCGCCTTCCTGGCGCGGTACTCCTCGTCGGTCAGGAAGCTCTTGCTGGTCACCAGCAGCGTCTGGGCGTGGCGGACCATGTCGGCGGCCTGCTGGAAGTCCTGCGCGCCCTTCCCGGCCTGCATGGCCTCCTGCGAACGGCGCATGGCCTGGGCGTAGTTGACCCGCAGCTCATCGCGGCGGACGGCGATAGATCGCTGTAACTGGGTGATCGCCTTCATGCCCGGGCTGGCCTTCTCCGCCAGCAGGCCCTCGGCCTTGGTCAGTTGCTTGCGCGCCTGCTCGTACTCGGGGAAGGCATCGATCGCCTTGTGGTACTCGACGATGGCCTCGTTTTCCTTGCCCTCGGCCAGGAGCTTGTCGCCCGCGGCCGTGAAGTCCTTGGCCGCCTCGAAGCGCTTCCGCAGCTCTTCGAGCCGTTTGTCGGCGGAGGGCTCGGGCTTGGCGGCGATGACGGCCTTGGCGGGTTGGGTCGTCTTGGCAGGCTCCGGCGCTGCCGGTTGGGTGGCCTGGGCGGCCTTGGCGGCCTTGATCTTCTCGGCCACCAGGACGGCCTGGGCACGGGCATTCTTGCGGACGGGCAGCGGCAGGTGTCCGCTGTTCTGGGCCTCCTCGAACAGCTTGGCGGCCTTGTCCAGTTCGTTGGCTTCCAGGGCCTTGACCGCCTGGTCATAGGCTTCCTGGGCAGCCGCTTGTTGCTTGATGGCGCCGTCGACCCGGCTCAGGTGCGCGTCGAGCTCCTTCTGCTCGGCGGCGGTGAGCTTGGTGCGGTCGACCTGCAGCAGCGTCGCCTTAGCGTCCCCATACTGGAGGGCATTGAATTCGGCGACGCCCTTTTTCAGCAGCGCCTGGGCCTGATCTGACTGGGCGTCCTGGCCCAACGACAGGGCCGGCAGCGCAGCCAGTGCCACCGTGACTACCAGGGAAATCCAACATGATGTAAGAGGTCGCAACGCCAACCTCCTTTCCTAAGGCCGGTTCGATCATCCCGCCCAGCACATTCTCCTCCGGGAGGGCGTCGGGTCGGCAAAGCCGATACACTCACCTGAAGTTTCCATGCCCATGTATGTTATGAGTACGATGATGGCGATGTATCGTCTGCGCCTGCCGGTGATTCTAATGAACAGTCGAATCGCTCCGCAAGGGCAAAATGCCGGGTTTTGCTCCTTCGTCGGCCCCGGCTGGCCGGGGGGCGCCCCGCCGGGCGCCGTCAGGGCCCGCCCGGGGCCGCTCCCGCGCGGGCCAGCGTCTACTGCTGAACCCGCTGCTCCAGTTGCTTGAACTCTTCGGATTCCTGGTCGTCCAGCATCGACCGGCGCAGCAGCCGGCCCTTGTCGTCCGTGTAGATCAATTCCGTGTCGTTGCTGAAGATCCCGCCCGAGCGGGGCACGGGGACCTTGAAGGCCAGGTCGACCGCCCAGGCGCCGGTGTCGAAGTCGATCTCCTCCTTCCTTTCCTCGCCCGTGAAGTACGTCAGAGTCCGCTCGACCTTCTTGCGTATCCGCTCGCCCTTGCGGACGTTGAACCGCTCCGAGACCTTCTGGCCCCACTTGTCGACGAAGACCGTCACCGCCACCTGGTCCAGCATGCTGCCGGTCAGGAAGAAATCGGGCGACTTCTGCACGCCGACCGGGTCGGACCACGCCGACCAGGGCGTGATCACGCTGATCTTGTCGGCGTCGGCCTTGTCCTGTACGATGCCGGGCCTGCCCAGCAGGGGGCTGACCAGCACCAGCCGCAGGCGGTAGCGGTACATGCGTCCCAGCACCGCCGACGTGTCGTGGAACCATACCTCGCAGATGCCCGCCGGATCCGCCAACTGGTCGGTGAGGGCGGGGACGCGGGGATCCAGCCTGGGCTGCACCGGCTCGGGCTCACCCGTGGCCGGCAGCGGCCGGGGGGTCACCGCCGGCGTGGGCGTGCGCGTCGGCGTGGCGGGCCCGTACCGGCGACTCGGCGGCACCGGGCCGAACTCATCCATCCGGTCCATCCCGGCGCCAGGGCGGGGGATCGGGCGGCGCGTCGTCCGCTCCCCGGGCGGGAGCGGGATGCTCTCCATGCCCTCCATCGGCCCGACCGGCGGGCCGGGGCGGAAGGTGCGCGACGGCGTCCGGGCCGGGGGAGTCGGCGAGCGTTCGAACGGCACGGGATATCGTTCGGTGGGAGGCAGGTACATCCTGCCCGGCGTCATCCGCTCTTCGACCACGCCGGCCAGGTCGCTGACCGGCGTGCGGGGCTTGTTCTCGATC
>DASRZG010000544.1:0-7988 GCA_035686585.1 Phycisphaerae bacterium | reverse complement strand
GTTCTTCAGGTCGAGGGCATAGTCAACCACCTGATCGACGTCCGAGGCCTGGAACTCCCTCTGGCCGACCTTGAACTCCAGCACCAAGAGCGTATTGCGGATGAGGAGGACTACGTCGATCCGCTTGCCTAGCCGCGGGATCGAGTACTCGAAATAGATGCTCCCGCAGTCCTTGTAGGGCAGCAGGATGGTTCTCAGGAGGGCGATCTCCTCAACCCATGCATCCCGCTGTCCCAGATCGACGTCGAAGCTACTGGCCGAAACGAGGACGCCGAGGATCCCCTCGCTGTCGCGACTAAGGAAGTCGCTGATCGATCCGCCGTAGTACCACCGCCTCATGAAGAAGAACCTACTTGCTCAGGGGGACGATGTCGAGGTCCTCCTGGAGATGTCGTTGCTTTTGCACTTGTTCGCCGAGGTCGGATGCGACTGGTGGCGTCGGTGGGTTCTTCTCTGGCCGGGGCCAGTTCAGGGGAAAGGCCCGAGCCTGTCGCAGATCGCTTGACGCCCCGTCCGGGGCGGATGTAGCGTAGAGCTATCGGCCCAACGGTTGCTGGCACGGTGGCATTTGGCGCAAGGGTAATCCGATGCAGGAAGTCGGCGGGACAACCTGCCGTTGCCCACCCGCCACGGAACAGACCCGCCCGCAATACATCAGCCTGGTTTGTGGACGTCCGAATGAACCGGCGTTAACGCCAAGGAGATGAGCATGTCTCAGGACAGCAGGCCAACAGAATGTCATAGGCTGACGGAGTACATCCTCTCTCGTGCAGCCGCCCTTGGGCTCGTCCACCGGAAGATAACGAATCTGAAGGGCTGGCGAAGCAACCTGGATTCACCGAAGAATGGGCAGGTTGCTGCGCAGGTGCATGAGGTCTCCGGCAAGCCGGGAGGCCGAGCGTTGGTGGTCGGAAGCCCCGGCGAAGACTGGCCTGGCCCAGGACCGTTCGAGCAGATTCCCCTGGAGGACTTCGCTCAGTTGAGCGGGGACTTCGACCCCAACAAGAACTGGCTGCGGGGAATCAGGAATTTCGACCGTCTGAACCCAGCCAAGGCGGTTTTCGTACCCCATGCTCTGCTCAACGAGCCGGCCAATGGCCATATGCGTCAACATCTTGAGGTGCTTCTCCGCTACGCCGCCCAACACCGACATTGACCCGCAGGCTGCGAGGCGAGATCACAGTCAGATCAGAGAGGGCCGTGAGACCGCAGTCCGGGGCGATCATCATCACCCACGGTGATGGATGCCCTTGACGGCCAGAAGGCGCCGCCCACTGCGTCAAAACCGGCCCGAATCTGTTGAATCACGTTCCCGGAGTCCGGAAAATGGCATTTTCCGCCATCCCGGAGGAGCGGTGGATCGGCAGCGTACCGGCCGGATGTTGGCGCCGGCAAGGCCTGACCCGGCCGGGCGGCAGTTCCGGCCGGCCTCCTTCCTGCCTTTTCCGCTGTCTTCCCGCCCGCCTTCGCTCACGCCCCCTGCGTGGAAACCCCATGGCGGGGTGCGTAGAATTTGGGGATTGGGGTGCGGAGGGGGGTATCGGCCGGGAGGAGGGATCGGCCAAGGGGACAATGCGGGTGGCCGGGGATTCGCAATTTCCGATTTCCGATTTCCGATTTCCAATTGGCGGCGTGCCCAGCGCGCCGAACGTGCCCAAGACGCCAAAAGAGCTTTCGCTGCTGCTGGTGGAGGCGGCCGAGGCGGAGCGGCGGCGCATCGGCCGGGAGCTGCACGATACCCTCGGCCAGACCGCCACGGGGCTGGCCTTGCTGGTCGGCGGGCTGGCTGACCGGCTCGCCACGGAACTGCCCCACGAACGCCACGCCGCCGAGCAGATCGCCCGCGCCGCCCAACAGGCCGTCGCACAGGTCCGCGCCCTCGCCCACGGGCTGGACCCGGCCCCGCTGGGCGAGGGGGGGCTGGCGGAGGCCCTCCGCGAGCTGGCCGAGCAGACGCAGGCCGCGGCCGGGATCCCCTGCCGCTTCCGCACCCGGGGCGCCGCGGCCCTGGACGAACCGGCGGCCACGCACCTGTACCGCATCGCCCAGGAGGCCGCCGCCAACGCCGCCCGCCACGCCCGCGCCGGCCGGATCGACCTGTCCCTGATCCGCCAAGACGCCGCCGTTGTGCTTCGCGTGGCCGACGACGGGGTCGGCCTGTCGAACGAACCGCGCCTGTCCTCGGGCATGGGCCTGCGGACCATGCACGCCCGGGCCGAGGCGATCGGCGCGGCGCTGCGGATCAGCCCCCGCCCGGGCGGGGGAACGGTCGTGGCGTGCTCTGTGCCGGTTCACCCCAAGGGTTTCAACCCGATGCCACCAGCGGAAAGGCGCCGAGCATGAACGAAAAAACGTCCAACGCCGCCCCGGCGGACGGCGGTCTCCGGAAGCCCTGCCCCGCCGGGACGGGCTATCCCAAGAGGCCCGCGGCCCCGGCCGCCGCAGCCGCCAGGAGTGCCAAGGGCGCCAAGGGCGCCAGGAATCCCCAAAAGGTCCTGATCGTCGATGACCATCCGCTGGTTCGGGAGGGGATTGTCTCGCTGTTGTCGGCGGAGCCGGACCTGGAGGTCTGCGCCGAGGCGGCCGGGGCCCACGAGGCCCTGGGGGCCATGGAGCAGTGCCTTCCTGACATCGCCCTGGTCGACCTGAAGCTCACCGACGGCAGCGGGTTGGAGTTGATCAAGGACATCCAGGTCCGTTTCCCGAAGGTGCGTGTGCTGGTGCTGTCGATGCGGGACGAGGGGTTTTATGCCGAGCGGGTGCTGCGGGCGGGCGCCCGGGGGTACGTCACGAAGGAGGAGGGCCGGCACAAGGTGGTCGAGGGGATTCGCAGGGTGCTGGCGGGGCAGATTGTCCTGAGCGAGGCGATGGCGACGAAGGTGATGGCGCGGATCGTCCGCGGCGCCGCCCGGGCGGACGGTTCGCCCATGGACGCCCTGACGGACCGGGAGGTCGAGGTGGTCGAGATGATCGGGGCGGGCCTGGCGACGCGGCAGATCGCCTCCCGTCTGCACATCAGCCCCAAGACGGTGGACTCCCACCGGGAGCACATCAAGCGGAAGCTGCACCTGGCCTCGGCCGCCGACCTGACGCGGCATGCGATTCAGTGGGTGCAATGCCAGGAAGCGGCGTGATTCCTACCTCAGCCGCTGCATTCGCATCACGGCGGGCCAGAGGCCGGAGATGTCTTCGGGGTCGTACACCTCCACCGGGTAGGCGGGGTTGAGGGGTTCGAGGCGGACCTTGCCGTCGGGGCGGAGGGAGAAGCGTTTGAAGGTGGTCGAGCCGTCGGAGGCGAATCGGACGAAGCAGTCGTCGCCGCTGTTGGGGACCAGGGAGGGGAAGAACATGATCAGGTCGCCGTCGAGGTAGTTGGGCTCCATCGAATCGCCCACGACCCGAGCGGCGAAGGCGTGCGGGTCGGTCACCTCCGGGCACTGGACGTACTCGTCGGCGACGGAGGGCGGGTAGTCCAGGTCGGTGAAGTCGCGGGGACGCCCGGCCGTGACGCCGTTGATCACCGGAATCGCCCGCCCGGCCGGCAGGATGGCGACGATGTTGCCCCCGCCGCCGTCCAAGCCGGCCCGGCCGGCCGCCCGCCGCGCACTCGCCCGCAGCCCCGCCGACCCCCAGCCGGACAAGCCCTTTTGGAACATGATGTTCGGTGTCATTCGCCTCACCCTTTCCGCCCTCGTCCGGGCGTCCCGGCCTGATGCCCACATCCTAACCCGGAAAGCCCGGATGGGCAAGGGAAAAGTTAGGTATATACCGAACACCGTACAAGTCTATCCGAGTAAGTCTGTTAACGAATGTCGATTCCTGATGTCCCCGCGTCTCATGCCCCGTGCCTCGTCGGCGATGACAGAGTTCCCGAAAGGATTGCCGCCCCCCTCCCGGTACGATGCGGGTTGAACCCGATGTCTGACAGCGAAAGGATCGCGACCATGTCCAAAGGCACGGTGGGAGCAATGATCGGTCTGGCGGCCGTCGTGGCGGTGTCCGCGTTCCTCGTGGCGATGTTGGCGCCTGGTCCGGGCGCGCAGGGGGCGGCGCCGGCGGCCCCGACCACCCAACCGGCCGTCCCGAAGGCCCCGCTGAAGGAGAAGTGGATGCGCGGCCAGACGGGCGCCGGCGGCACGGAATACGGGCGGGTGATCCCCGAGGGCCCGAGCGAGGAGGCGGCCGACCAGCCCTGGCCGCCGGCCACCTACGGCCCGGAGGCGGAGAGGGAATTCGCCGTCAAGCGCGAGGCCGTGTTCGCGTTCGTCGGCAAGCCCGCCGTCAGCGGCCGGGACGGGGCGGTGGTCATCACCTTCGAGTCCAGGGGGCGCTGCGACGCCACGGTCGCGATCGAGGACAAGGACGGCAGGATCGTCCGCCACCTGGCCAGCGGCCTGCTGGGCGCTAACGCGCCGGCGCCCTTTCAGAAAGACTCGCTCCGGCAGAGACTCGCCTGGGACGGCAAGGACGACTTCGGCGAGCCCGTCGCCGGCTTGGCCGGCTGCACGGTGCGCGTCTCGCTGGGGCTGAAGGCCCGGTATGAGCGGAGTTTCTACGACCACCCGGACCGCAAGCGCGGCTTCCAGACGGCCGTCGCGATCGATGCCGACGGGGTGTACCTGTACGAGAACAACCTCGTCGATTCCATCCGCCAGTTCGACCATGACGGCACGTACGTCCGCACGCTCTACCCCTTCGCGGCGGACAAGATTCAGGACATCCAGGGCGTGCCGTGGCAGCCGGTCCCGCCGGACGGGCGGAAAGTCCCGGCCAAGCGCGGGGCGTTCAACAATACGCTCCTGCCGCTGACCCGCAGCCAGTTCGCCACGTTCGGCGATCGCCCCATCGTCGGGGCCATGGTCGCGGCGGGCGGGCGCCTGGTGCTGCTGGGCGACCCGCGCACGGTCTATCTCGGCACCGACGGCACCACGCGGGGCTTTGGCCTGGTCGGCCCCACCAACCTGATCGACACGGGCGCCCTCGGCAAGTACAGCAAGAAGCCGGTGCTCCAGCCGGCCCGGCGGGCCGCGGCCAGCCCGGACGGAAAGTGGATCTACCTGACGCGGGTGTTCTTCGAGAAGGGCGCGGAGGCGGCCGGCCCGACGCGGGTCTGGAACCACGCCGTCTTCCGGCTGGCCCCGGGCGGGGAGAAGGCCGAACCGTTCCTGGGGGCCAGGGAGCCCGGCAACGACGCGTCGCACTTCAACCAGCCCGCCTCCGTCGCCGTGGATGCCAAGGGGCGGATCTACGTGGCCGATTACGGCAACGACCGTGTGCAGGTCCATGACCCCGACGGCAAGTTCCTGCAAGGCTTCCCCGTTTCGCGACCCGCCGAGGTGCGGGTCGATCGCAACAACGGGGAGATCTACGTCTTCTGCTGGGACATCGAACCGACCTTCCGCAATGAATCCCGGTCGGAGAAGGCCTGGCTGCGGAGATTCCCTCCCCTCCACGCCGCCGGGGACAGGCCCGCCGGGCCGCTGCTGGAGGCCCAGATCGCTTTCGACCGCCAACCGCCCGGACTGTTCACCGGCAACCTTGCCCAGGCCGAACTGGACTGCTACGGCAAGGAGCCGGTCATCTGGCTCCTGCCGGCGGAGCCGAATCTCTTTCGAAGCACCCCCAGCCGCTACAACGGGCCGCTCCTGTGCGTCGTGAAGGACGGCAGGCTGGCGCTCAAGAAGAGCTTCGACGCCGCCTGCCGGTCGGCCGGCAGCCCGCAGAAGTGCCCGTTCTTCCAACGGCAGCAGCTTTACTTCGATCCCGTCCGGCAGAAGCTCTACGTCGCGGAGCTTCAGGCGGGGCATGTTACCGGCTTCCGCGACCTGGTCGTCATCGACGTCGGCACCGGCGACCTGAAGAGCTTCCGCGCGCCCTTCGGGTTTGACGATATGGCCTTCGACGCCCGCGGGCTGGCCTATCTCCGCGCCGGAGACTGGGCCTCCAACGCCGTCGTCCGGTTCGACCCGGCCACCTGGAAGGAAGAGCCTTTCGAGAACGGGCGGGAAGGCAAGGCCCACCGCGGGGAGGCGAGGACGGGCGTGGCGTTCCAGGGCGGCGTCTGCCTGCCCGGCGGGACGCAGCGATGCCCCGTGCTGGGCGTCTCGCCGCGAGGCGAAATGCTCCTGCCCTGCAGCCGCGTCACGGGGATCCACTCGCACTATCCCGACACCTCGGCGGTTCCGCTCGGCGAAGGGGCCTGGACGCCGCAGTACTACGCGGGTCGCCAGAGCTTCATCTTCATGCACCTGGCCGACGCCGCCGGCCAGGTCAAGGCCATCGATGTCCTGAAGGGGGTCGGCTGGCTCAACGGCGGGATCGACGTGGACATGCAGGGCAACGCCTACGTCGCCCTCCGCGACCGGCGCGTGCTGGACGGCAAGCCGTTCGGCAAGATCATGTGGGGCAACGGGGCGCTGGTGAAGATCAGGGCCAAGGACCTCCCCGCCAGCCGCGTCCTGACCGCCGAGAACGGCCTGGTGCCCGACCAATACCTGCTGACCGACAAGCCCGCCCGCCCGCAGGACGCCGAGGCGCGGTGGATCGAGGGCGTCCAGTGGGTTTACGGCAGCGCCCCGGTGGGCGAGCAGTGGGGCTGCTGCTGCAAGTCCGGGCGGTTCAAGGTGGACTATTTCGGGCGTTCGTTCGTGCCCGAGGCGTGGCGCTACGACGTGGCCGTGCTGGACACCAACGGCAACCTCATCCTCACCATCGGCCGGTACGGCAACGCCGACAGCGCCGGGCCGAAGAGCCCGGTGCCCCTTGGCGGCGACGGGATCGGCCTGTTCGACGCCCATTTCGTCACGACCGACACGGACCGCCGGCTGTTCATCGCCGATGTGGGCAATGGCCGGATTGTCAGCGCGAAACTCGACTACCATGTCACCGAACGGCTGCCCCTGGCGGCGGAGTCCCTGCCCGGTGTCCGTTGACGGGCCGGGGAGCGGGCGTTCCTTGCCCGAGGCGGCGAATCCTCGATAACCGGAGTGTGGCAGCCGTGTTGAACAGGGAGGTGCCGACGGGCCCGTGGCGCGCGGCGTTGCCGGAATCTACCCCGGGCATTTCCATCGGTCGGTGGGGCGCGCGGACGTGGGAGGGGGCTGGAGGCTGCCTTGGGAAGGTCGCGAGTGTTCGCGTTGTGCCTGGCCGGCGGGGCGGCGGTCGTGCTGCCGGCGCGGGCCGGGGCGGCCGTCCATTACGACGGCAGCGTCCTGTTCCGCTGGCTGACGGGCATGCCCGTGCTGTTCGTCCTGTGGCCGGGGACTGACGGCGCCGAGCCCGGCGCCCGCTTCGAGGCCCTGCTGGAGGGCGTCCAGGAGGCCGAGGCCCGCATCGTCCTGGAGAGGGCACTCGATTCGCGCCGGCTCACCGGCCCGCGGGCCGCCCGGGCGAGGAAGGTGCTGGCGGCGCACTTCGACGAGACCAACTTCTGCCAGGGCAACTCGATCATCCACAGTATGGAAGAGTACCACTACGGCTGGCAGGAGCGATCGCGCCGGCTGTACGAGATGGCCGCCGAGGCGGCCGCCGTAACTACGGAGGCCCGGCCATGAGAAGGCCCCTGCTGTTGGCATGCGTCCTGACGGCCTGCTGCGGCGTCAGCCGCGGGATCATCAACCCCAACTTCACCCCCGCGCACCTGGTGGAGCAGTCCAAGGAGATCCAGGCCGCCACGCTGGTCAAGACCGACGACCCCGCCCGGTGGACGCTCACCGACGCGCGTCCGCTGAAGGGCACGCCGGCGGGGCGGGCCGCGATCAGCCTCACCCGCTGCGACAAGGACAGCGCCGACAGCGCCCAGCGGATCCTCCGCGACCATGCCGGCGGGCCGGTGGTCATCTTCGTCGGCGCGGAGAAGGAGGGCGACAAGGCCTACATGCACGCCGGGGGGCTGTGGTTCGATCTCCAGGCCGCCGAGGGCCGCTGGGACCTGCTGGGCTTCGCCCGGCGGATCGACGGAACGTACGCCGGGGGGACGGACATGCTCA
>DASRZG010000543.1:0-7469 GCA_035686585.1 Phycisphaerae bacterium | reverse complement strand
GCTTGACCGCGGCCGCCTCCTGGCGGGCGAACGTCTCCACCTGCTCGCTGGCCAGGCGGCGCTGGCGAAGCTGGTCGTACAGCCGCTCGATCGGGTCGCCCTCGGGGCTTTCCGCGTCGCCGTCGCGGGACTCCGGCCGGCCGATCAGGACGGCGACGCAGGTGATGTCGTAGTCCTGGAACCGCCGCCCCAGCTCCTCGGTGGCGTGGCGCTGGATCTGCTCGCGCCGGGTCAGCAGGTCCAGCATGTGGGAGGTCTGGGCCACGTCCCGGAAGTAGGCGGAGATGATCGGGTCGAGCGTCTGGCTGATCAGACGCTTCACGTCGCCGAACCGCTGGACCACGCGCGGGGCCTTCTCGTAGTCGATGTGCAGCACCAGCGACAGCGGCAGCGTCGGCTCGTACCCGTCGGCGGTGATCAGGGCGATGGACTTGAGGTCCTTGTCGTACTGGTGCTCCTCGACCATCCCGGTCACCCACCGCAGCACGAAGTTGACCGTCGGCACCAGCTCCACCTTCTGGGCATACGGGTTCAGCGGGTACTTGCCCGGAGGCAGCGGGTGTTTCCACACGCCGCGGTGGCCCGGCTCGACCTGCTCGCCGTAGCGGAAGGCCGTCCCCGTCACGTCGTCGCCCCGCACACCGTAGTAGCTGACGATCACGCCCACGTAGCCGATGGGGATCACCGTCTTGGGACGCATCTCCACCGTCGAGAACCACCGGTTCAGGAAGAACGTCCCGTCCGTGAGGACCTGCAACTGCTTGCCGCGCTGCCCGCCGGCGGCCAGGAAGGCCTCCGGATCCTGGAAGTAGTCGTGGTCGGTCTGCCCCGCTTCCGGCCGGGCCTCCAGGGCGATCACCTCTCCCGATTCGATCGGCGGTCCGTCGTGGACGGTCACCACGCCGATGTTGTCGTGGGCGGTCACGGCGATCTCGTCACCGGCCGGGTCGGTCGTCACGTCCACCTCGCCCGCCCGTCCGATCACGACCGGGTAGAACCCGCCCAGCTCCGATAGCTGCGCCTGCCACGCCCGATACGTGGCGGGGTCGGACTCGACGATCGGGCCGTCGTAGACGCGGTCTTCGGTCACCACCACGAACAGGGCCTGGTTGATCGCGTAGACGCCCTCGCGGAGGATCGCCCGCTGCCGGCCCCGCTGCCCGCCGCCGGTCAGGAAGGCGCCGGCGTCCTGGAAGTTGCCGCACTCGACCACCCGCCCCAGCGTCTGGATTGGCGGCAGGGGCCGGCCGTCGCGGGCGTACACGTACCCGATCCTGCCCTCGGAGATGGTCACCAGCGGCTCCTTGTGGATGCGGTACTGCCACGGGAAGTAGAACAGGTGCAGCCCGCCCCGCAGCAGCTCCACCTGGAAACCGGCCCGGGAGTCGAGGGAGATGATCTGCCCCTCCCCCAGCGACCCGGTCAGCGACCAGAGCTTCTCGATGACGCCCACCTTGTTGTGGGGGATGTAGCGGATCCCCAACAGCCACTTGGCCAGCAGCGCGCCGACAAACGGCGCCAGAATCGCTACCCATTTCCACGCTTCCATCACGCCGAACATGACTGTACTCCTTTCCGAATTTCCCGCACCCCGAGGCCTTCCCCGGGATGCTGTCCTACCCATTGCAGCGGATGTGCCATGACGGCGTTTGGCCATAAGGAACCCCTGATTAAGCCCTTAGGTGTTCCAGTGGTCTGGGGGAAATGTGGTGAAAAGTCTCAGGTTGTGGTGTACAGTCTCAGAGTGGATCGTCGGTTCGAGCGCATCGCCCCCGAAGTCATTGGTCAATCGCCCCCCAGCGGAAGCGGGGGGTTAGCGAGCTCTGCACGGGGCGACGCGCCCCGAAGGAGGACTGGAACCCCCCGCTTCCGCTGGGGGGCGATTGGAGAATGACATGGGGGCGAGGGTGTGTTTTTCGGAGAGACGTTTGAGATGATGCGGATACTCATTCTCGACAGTGCGGATGGTGACCTCCGGGCGCTGACTGAGGCGTTTGCCCGGGCGGCGGGTGGGGATTGCGAGCTGGTCACCGTGACGTCCGCGGCGGCGCTGTCATCGAGGTTGGATGACGACGGGCCGAACCTGGTGGTGCTGGACTACCTGTTGGGCGACGGCGTGAGGAGCGGGCGGGAGGTGTTGGCCGGCCTTCGGGCGGATCGCCCAGCCCTGCCGATCATCGCGGTGGCCGAGCGGGGCGACGTGGCCCTGGCGGCCGAGGCCGTCGCGGCCGGGGCGACCGACTTCATGGTCCGCGGGGGCAGGCTCACCGAGCGGATCGCCACGCTGCTGGCCAAGGTCCGCCACCTGCTGGAGCTGATGGACCGCAACCGGATGCTCGCCGAGCGGAACCGGCTGCTGCGGCAGGCGGACCGGCAGCGCTACCGGATCGTGGGCGCCAGCCCGCAGATCCAGGCGGTGCTGGACCGGGTCGAGCGGGTGGCGGCGATCCCGCGCCCCGTGCTGATCGTGGGCGAGCGGGGCGTGGGCAAGGAGCTGGTCGCCCGCGCGATTCACGCGGCCACGGGCACCCCCGACAGCCCGTTCGTCGTCGCCAACTGCGCCGCCGTGCCCGACCCGCTGCTGGAGAGCGAGCTGTTCGGGCACGAGAAGGGCGCGTTCACCGGCGCCGACGCCCTGGCCCACGGCAAGTTCGCCCAGGCCGACGGCGGAACGCTGTTCCTGGACGAGATCGGGAACATGTCCCTGGCGTTCCAGCAGAAGATTCTGCGCGTGGTGGAGTACGGCACGTTTACCCGCGTGGGCGGCACGGCCGAGGTCCGCGTGGACGTCCGCATCCTGGCGGCGACCAACGCCGACCTGGAGGCGCGGATCGCCGAGGGGGCCTTTTTGCAGGATCTCTACGACCGGCTGGCGTTTGAGGTGGTTCGGGTCCCCCCGCTGCGGGAGCGGACCGGCGACGTGGCCGTGCTGGCGGAGCACTTTCTGGGGCAGTTCATGCGGGAGATCCCGGCCCTCAGCGGCAAGCGCCTCAGCCGGCGGGCGATCGAGGCCCTGAACCGCTACGACTTCCCCGGCAACGTCCGCGAGCTGAAGAACATCATCGAGCGGGCCGCCTACCGCGACACGACCAACGAGATCACCCCCGAGGACATCGGCATGCTCCGGCACGCCCACGCCAACGGCGGCAGCTTCGAGGAGAAGGTCGAGGCCTACCGCAAGGGCCTGATCCTCGACGCCCTCTCCGCCGCCCGCGGCAACCAGGCCCAGGCCGCCCGGCTGCTGGGGTTGAGCTACCATCAGTTCCGGTATTACCACCGCAAGTACGGGGCGGAAGGGTGAGGGGGAAATTCGAAATCCGAAACTCGAAATCCGAAGCAAATCCGAAACGACAAATACGAGAGAAGAAGCGAGGATCCCCCGCCCCTGCTTTCCGCGCCCCCTCAGACTTCTAATGCCCCGCCATAGCTATGGCGGGGCTTTACCGCAACCAATCGTCAATCCGTGTTTCGGATCTGCCCGCTGGTCTTACCTTCGCGCGATCAGATTCAACAGCATCCTCTCCGCCGCCGGATCGTACGTGGCGTTCGCCGGGGTGATCCGCGTGCGGAGGGCCAGGGTGGTGAAGAGGATCTCGCCCTGGCCGGACGCGATGCGGAGGAGGGCGGGCTTGTCCGGGTCGCAGACCCACATCAGCCTGGTGCAGGTGTCGGCCTCGACGGCGGGGCCGGTGATGTACAGCTCGGCCGCGGTGCCCGGCAGGCCGTTGAGGCGCTTCATGAACTCGGTCCCCGCCACGCCCTTGAGCACGGCTTCTCTGCGGGCCCGCGAGTAGGCGAACGTCCGCGAGCTCTTGGCCTTGACCAGCTCCACGTCCAGCAGCTCCTTCCAGTCCCAGCCTCTCTCGGCCAGGATCACCAGCCTGCCGCCGTCGGCCACGAAGCGGCGGACCGCCTGCACGTCCGGCCGGGCGTCCCCGGCCAGTGCGGCCTTGTCCCAGATGACGGCCACGTCGCCGGCGATCCTGCCGCCGGGGGCGGCGGTGACGACGGGGATCTTCCAGCGTTTGAGCCATTTTTCGGCCGCGGCCGGGGCGCCCAGCAGGCAGACGTTCGGGCTGCCCACCCCCTTGGCCGTGGCGGCCGGGTCGATCGCCCGGACCACGCGCTGGCTGATCACGGGCGTATCGCCCGCGCGGCGGACGACGGCGGCGAGGAACCAGGAGCCCTCCTTCTCCGGCACGGGCCATTCGACCTGGCGGGTAGCGAAGCTGTCGGCCTGGAGGGTCGCCTTGAACCCGTCCCGCCACGTGGCGGCAGCCAGGGCCTGTTCGTCCGGGACGAACTGCGGGTCTTCGCCCGTCAGCAGCAGGTCGACCTGGACCTCGACGTCCTCGTGCAGCTCGTTGATCAGCACCAGCGGGGTGGTCTGCTTTATGCCCGGCAGGAAGTTGCGGTCGAACAGGTCCAGGCTGGCCAGGACGGGCGCCATGGAGCTGTGCAGGGCGGCGGCCATGGGGCAGGGGAACTCGCTCCGCCACGGGGCGCGCCGGCGCAGGCTCGTCCAGCCCGCGTACATGTAGGGCAGCAGGCCGTCGAACCGCGCCCGCCGCATGGCCTCGGTGTGCTCGGCGGCGAACTCGGCGAAGACCAGGTCCGTCGCGGGGTTCCTCGGCCCGCCCAGCCACTTGTGGGAGTAGTAATCGCGATCGGCGAACTTGTTCATGTACTCGCTGTTGGACAGCGGGCGCTTCCCGTCGCGCTCCTTGACCTGCCGGGCGATGTCCACCAGCAGCGACCCCTCGTTGGGCCCGCCCCAGTTGCCGCAGGTGTGGATGTCCAGCACGTCCGGCGTGCCGCCGATGCCGCCGCTGCGGAGCGCGGGGCGCGTCGGGTCGAGCTTCTTGACGTGCCGGTAATACGGGCCCGCCTCCCACTCGTTGTCCACGTTCGTCTCGTTGCTGATCACCCACAGGATCACCGAGGGGTGGTTGCCCAGCTTGCCCACCCAGCCGATCGCGTCCAGCAGGGCGTGCTTGTGAAAGACCTCGTACTCGGAGGGCGTGAACTGGAAGTCGCGGTAGTTGTACAGCACCGGCAGCTCCGCCCAGATCATCGTGCCGCCCTCGTCGGCCGTGTCCAGCCACCGCGCCGGCGGCGGGATGGTGTGCGTGCGGAAGCTGTTGAGGTTCATCCGCCGGGCCTCGTCCACGATGTACCGCTTGACCTGGCGGTTGAACAGCCCCTCCGGGCCGCCCCATTGCCACTCGAACACCAGGTTCGACCCGCGAAGCCACAGCGGCCTGCCGTTGAGGACGTACCGGCCCCCGCGGATGCCCACCTGCCGCATCCCGAAGCGGAAGCGGACCTGGTCGCACGCCTTCCCGGCTGCGCGGGCGGTGATCTCGGCCTCGTACAGGTTGGGCTCGTCCGGCGTCCAGAGCTTGGGGTTCTTTACGGGCACGACCAGGTCGGCCCGGCCCTTGGCGTCGGCGACGGCCGAGCCCGTTCCGGCGGCCGCCTTGCCGCCGACCGGGACGACCCGGGCGGACAGGTCCACCTGCTCCGGCAACTTCCCAGCCGCCTCCATCGCGATCCGGAAGGCGACGGTGCGGTTGTCCACGTCCGGCATGGCCAGAACGGTCCGGACGTACGCGCGATCGTAGAAGTCCAGCCAGATCTCGTCGTACACGCAGGGGCTCTTGGGGCCCCATCCCTGCGTTCCCGAGCCGGTGGGGATCAGCGGCCTGCCCGAGGCGCTCATCGGGATGCCCGCCCAGCCCGGCATTTTCAGCACGATGTTATTCCTGCCGGCCTGGAGGGTGCCTTCGGGCAACAGCATCGCGTGCGGGCCCATGACCGGGTGGCTGCCGACCTGACTGCCGTTGATCCAGACGGTGGCTCCGAAGCGGATGCCGCCCCAGCGGAGCACGGCGCCGCGCCGCGCCCGGGCGGCGGGGACGTCAAACTGCCGGCGGATCCAGGCACATTTGACCTTGGGAAAGGCCTCCCGCTTGACGCCCAACTGGGGCGGAAGGTGGGTGGAGATGTCCACGGGCTTCCAGTCCACCTTGGCGGCTTCCTCGGTCCGCCACATCTCCTGGTCGCCGTGGTCCAGCAGCCCCTCCCACGCCCCGGCCAGGTCCAGCGAGTCCCGCTCGTATTCCTTCATGGTTTCTCCCGCATCCGCCGCCACGGCGCAAAGGGACAGGACCAGTCCCGCTGCAATCAGGGAATGACGATGCATCTGAACAACCTCCCGATTCCACACGATCAGCGTCTCACTGAGCGCACACGGTACAACAAGGGGGAGTGTCGAGCCAGTCCCGCCTTCGCGAAACCGCAAGCGGGCGCGCGCCCGGGGATCGGGTGCCACGGGCTGCTTGCAGCCCGTGCGGGCAGCTTGAGGGACAATCGCCAATCGTCAATCACTTCACGACCAGGTTCACCAGCCGTCCGGGGACGACGATCTTCTTGACGATCGTCTTGCCCTCGATGGCGCGGGCGACCTGCTCGTCGGCGAGGGCGGCGGCCAGGACCACCTCCGGGTCGGCCTTGGCGGGGACGCGGATGCGGCCGCGGACCTTGCCGTTGACCTGCACGGCCAGCTCGACCGTTTCCTCGGCGATCATGGCCGGGTCGTAGGCGGGCCAGGCCTCGTGGGCGAGGGATTCGGCGTGGCCGAGCTTCCGCCACAGCTCCTCGGCCAAGTGCGGGGTGAACGGGGCCAGGATCAGCAGGAACAGCCGGGCCTGGTCGGGGGAGATCCTGCAGGCCTTGTAGGCGGTGTTGACGAACTCCATCATGGCGGCGATGGCGGTGTTGAACTTCATCGCCTCGATGTCCTCGCCGACCTTCTTGATGGCCTTGTGGAGGGCGCGCTCGACCCGCTCGTCCGGCGAGTCGCTCGAGACGGCCACCTCCGCCTCGCCGGAGATCATCCGCCAGACGCGGTGGCAGAACCGGTGCACGCCGGGCACGTCGCGGGTGTTCCAGGGCTTGGACGACTCCAGCGGGCCCATGAACATCTCATACAGCCGGAAGGTGTCGGCGCCGTAGGCGGCGATGACGACATCGGGGTTGATGACGTTCTTGAGGCTCTTGGACATCTTCTCGACGGCCTCGGACAGCTCCTCGCCGGTGGTGCGGTGGCGGGGCTTGTCGCCGGAGAGGTCCACGTCGTCGTAGCCGACGTACACCCCGCGCCCGTCGCGGTAGGCGAACGAGCGGATCATGCCCTGGTTGAACAGCTTGCCGAACGGCTCGGGTGTCGAGACCACGCCCAGGTCGTACAGGACCTTGTGCCAGAAGCGGGCGTACAGCAGGTGCAGCACGGCGTGCTCGGCCCCGCCGACGTACAGGTCGACGCCGTCCGGTCCCATCCAGTACTTCTCGGCCTCCGCCGAGAACGGCCCGTCCTCGCACGTCGGGTCGGTGAAGCGGAGGTAGTACCAGCACGAGCCCGCCCACTGGGGCATGGTGTTAACCTCGCGCTTGGCCGGGGCGCCGCA
>DASRZG010000542.1:0-2231 GCA_035686585.1 Phycisphaerae bacterium | reverse complement strand
ACGCCCTTCAGCCCCCTGCCGCCGTAGATGTCCGTGCAGAGGACCGCCGCCGGGGACCGCTGTACCGTCCGGTCGGCCAGCACGGGCGGCTTGGTCCGGGCGGCCAGCGGGACCGGCTCGAAGAGGCTGTACTTCGGGTCGGCATAGACCGTCGTCATGTTGTCGAAGGCGTCCACCAGGCAGAGCGTCCACTGGCCCTTCGCGGCCTCGTCGAAGCCCTTCAGGGAGACCAGGAAGTACTTCTCCGACAGGGGCCAGGGTGTCCCGAACGTGTACTTTTGCCCGCCGCCCTGCCCGTCGTAGACGTTGCCCACCACGTCGCGCCCCCAGCCGGGGATCTCCTGCACGCAGCCGGTCACGCGGGCGGGGAGAACCTCCGGGTGGATGTTCACCGGCCCTTTCTCCGGGCCCCAGGTCTTCTCCGGCGGATGGTAGCGGAGCGGGTACTTCCGCCCCAGGTCGGGGTCGATCAGCAACAGCCGGCCCGTCTCGCTCTTGGCGTGATGCCCGCTGACGATGCCCGCGACCATGCTCGGATGGTTCGGCACCGGCCGGGCCCAGACGTACGCCGTCGGGAAGTACGACCCGCTGCCCCAGTACTCCATCTGCGCCGTGCCGTCGGGGTTCATGTGGAACAGGTACCGCGAGTAGTAATGCGGCGTGTCGGCGTATTCCCATCGCAGGTAGAGCACGCGCCCGTCGTGCCGAACGCCCGGGTGCCAGTCGCTGTCCTGCTCGAACGTGAGTTGGCGCACCTGCCGCGTCCCGGTGTTCACCCGGTAGAGGTTCACCATCGGCCTGCCGCCGTTCTCGCACGGCAGGCCCTGCATCCCGGCCGTGGAGCCACTGACGATGTAGCCGTCCTCCGGCAGGTAGCAGGCGTCGAACCACTGGACGTCGTTCTGGTCGTCGGGGGTCAGCTCGCGCAGGCCCCCGCCGTTCGTGTCCACCTCCAGGACCGCCCAGCTTCCGTTCTTCCCGACGCCCGAGAACAGGATCCGCCGCCCGTCGAAGTGCAGGTCCATGTGCTTCATGACCGACTGGTTCGGGTGGCGGTAGACCGTGCGCACCTTCACCTCGCCGCGGAGGTTGGACAGCTCGGAGATCTCGTTGTCCCAGCCCGTCCGCTTGATCGTGTCGCTGGTGTGGCTGTTGAGCGAGCGGTTGGCCTCGCCCTTGCGGCGGATCACCAGGAGCTTGTCGAAGTCCAGGAGCGGATTGGCCAGCGAGGCCTCGCGGATGAGCTTCGCCAGTGCGGCCTGCGCGTCGGCGTCGCCGGCGTCCCTCTTGAGCTTCGCCTCGATCGTGTCCAGGCGCTTGAGGTACCCCCTGCCGCCCTGGTAGCGCTCGCCGAAGGACCCGATCAGGTCCGCAATCATCCGCCGGGCCGACGCCGTGGTATTCACGGGCACGTCGCCGTTGTCGACCGCCCACGCGGGCACGGCCGAAACCAGGCTCGCCGCCAGGGCCAGCCGAACGCACAGTCTTCGCATCACAACCGTCACAACTGTCTCCTCGGTGGGGTCAGGTATCCTGGTCTGTTCAACCGCCCCAGGGCCCCTATCGGTCGGCGGGCGTGAGCTTCTTGACGGCGGGGTCGAGGGCGAAGCGGAGGAACATGGCGGGGTCGCCGGGGCCTTTGCGGGCGGCGGCGAGGGCGCGTTTCATGGCGGGCAGGGCTGGGCGGGCGGCCGCGCCGAGCATCTGGAGGGCGCGGGCGGCGCGAACGGCGGCACGAGCGTCGCGGCCCTCCAGCTCCTTCGCCAAGAGGGCCAGCGCCGCGTCGGTCTGACCCATCGCGGCCAGTGCCCAGGCGGACTCGATGCGCACTGCGGGGGAGGCATCCTGCATCGCGGCCTCCAGGGCCCCCGCCGCCGGGCGGGCCTTCTCGGCCAGCGCATGCAGGCCGACGGTGGCCCAGTAGCGCACGGCCGGGTCGGTGTCTTTCAGCAGCTCGACCTGGCGCTTCAGGCTGCCCTCGCCCGTGCCGACCAGCTCCGCGGCGGCGAGGATGCGCTCCAGCGGGTACTTCTGGCGATCCTTGGCCATGTCATACGGCGTGCTGCCCCGGCTGCGCTCGGCGATGTCCAGCTCGGGCAGGAAGCCCAGGTCGCGCGAGTCGAGTATCCACTTCCGCAGCAGCCCCCGCATTTCCTCCAGCCGGGCCTTGTGCTGCGGGTCGCCGGCGAGGTTGCGGACCTGGTGCGGGTCGTTGGCGGTGTCGTACAGCT
>DASRZG010000541.1:0-2165 GCA_035686585.1 Phycisphaerae bacterium | reverse complement strand
CGCTCGGGGTTGTCTATCCTAATGATAATGGGCTCTGTCGCGCCCGTCAACTCCCGATTCCCAACAAGCTGAAGGTGTTCGCGGGGCTACCGCCTCCGGGCTGGAATCGCGCGCCCTTGGGGCGAACGGCCGGGCAAGGCCCGCCCGCCAGGGCGGCCGATTCGAGCCCGCCGCGGAAGTCGACGCGAAACGCAGATGCCGGTCGTGCGGCGGGTTGACCGGTTGCCGTCTTGCGCCAAGCCCCGTTCAGGGGCGACAGATTGCAGTCCTTCTGTGCGGGGAGATGTTGCCAGCGATGCCTTAACCGGCAGAAGGGGCAAAGGCGAAGCGGCGCGATTCAGTTGGCCCCGCGCGCGGTCCCGAGGGCGACGATGCGTTGGGCGGTCCAGGTGTGGGTGGCGCTGGTGAGGGTGTTGCTCTCGGTGATCAGGGCGTACAGCACGCCGTCGGCGGCGATCAGGTCGAAGAGGCAGCTGCGCCCGTTGGCGGCCTTGGGGATGGCCAGGTCGAAGGTTTTTTGCACGGGTTTCTGGCCGGCCCCGGCCGTCAGGTCGTAGGCGAGGACGTGCAGGATGGCGCTGGGCGGGCTGGGGGCGGTCACGTCCACCCAGGCGATGAAGGCCCGGGTGCCGGCGACGACCATCTGCGAGCGATCGAAATACCCCTCGGCCTCGTTGGGCGGGAGGGTCGGGTGCGGGCCGGAGCCGTCAGGGGCGTTCAGGACGGCAGACCACGCCTTCCCGGCCGACACGTCCAGGACGGCCAGCGCGGCCGGGCCCAGCGGCGGGGCGGTGTCGGGCGACCAGCCGGCCAGCCCAGTGCCGGAGAAGCGGCGGTACATCGCGTTGCCGGCGTAGTAGGCGATGTACTTCCTCTCCGCCACGGCCGCCAGGGAGATGTGCGGCCAGATGTCGTCGCCGCGCTGGCCCTGCCCCACGGGCAGCTCGAAGGTCCGGATCGCCGGCCCAGCCGGGGCGGTGCTGGCCGCGCCGCCGGGCGGCCCATCGGTCACGCGGATAAGCTGGACGGGCCCGGCCCTGGTGGGCTTCCACGCCGCCCATACGCCCTCCCCGTCGATCAGCCAGGCCTTGTTGCGATGGTGGGCGTCGATCTCCAGGTAGCTCTCGGCGTCCTCGGGCGAGGCGGGGGCGTGGGGGGAGTGGAACTGGCACTCCCACAGCGGCGCCAGCTCGGCCGTCTCGTTGGCAGCCGGTCCTTCGGCCCCGTCGTTGGGCCGCCTGTCGGACCAGGCGACCTTCAGCGCCCGGATTCGCAGGCCCTGGTCGGGCTTTTCGTTCTGGAACAGGCTGGTGCGGAAGCCGTCGCCGCCGACGTCATCGCACGGGCCCATGAGAAAGAGCCTTCCCCCGCCGGCCAGCAGGCCGCCCCACTTGGCGAAGGTCAGCTTGCCGAACTGCCAGCCCTTGCCTTCCGGGGCGGGGATGTCGCTGTAGTTCTGCACGTGGGCGTACTGCCCGTTGTGCTTGCTGGCGATGTAGAAGCGTCCGGCCTGGGCGTGGGCGGGCTCGACGGCGGCGGCGATCAGCGGGCTGGCTGGGTCCACCTCGAAGAAGGCGGTGGAGTTGGGCTGGTTGTTGAACCGGCCCTTGACGGTGCCGTAGTCCCACTGGTCGCCGTCGAGTGTGCGGGCGGCATCCTGGGGGATCTCCTTGTCGGCGCGGACGTTGCCGTCGGCGTCGGCGAGGGCGGGGTGGGCCTTCAGCAGCGCCTCGTACGCCCCGACGCCCTTTTGAGCGCCTCGGCCGGAGTAGCCGGCCGCGTTGGCCATCGGCAGGTAAGCCGTGTTGGACGGGTTGTCGCCCCCGTTGCGGAGGAAGAGGATTCCCGTGGCCGGGTCCCAGTGCATGACCGTGATGCCGATGCCGGTGTCGTAGGCCTCCATGAAGTTGGCTCGCGGGTACTGCATCTGGTGCCGCCGCGGACCGGTGGCCTCGGTGGTGGCAATGCAGTTGAGCACCGCCCCGTCGGCGGCACGCAGGATCGTCACGTAGGCGTAGGGGTTGTTGAAGCCCTCGGCCCCGTTGGCGGCGACGATCGCCAGGCGGCCGTCCAGCAGGACGAGGTTCCGCGATCCGTAGAAACCCGGATGGGTGGTCTTGCAGCTCACCGGGTTGTCGAACCGCTTCTGCCAGAGGACCTTCAGG
>DASRZG010000540.1:0-7835 GCA_035686585.1 Phycisphaerae bacterium | reverse complement strand
CTCGGCGTCCAGCGGGTAGCCCCAGTGCATGGCCTTGTCCAGGCCCCTGGCCTGGAGATGCCGGTACAGGGCCGTGGCGAAGGGAAGCCAGATTCGCCGCTTCTGGTCCAGGGTCACCGTCGACCCGGAGGCGGGCAGGGGGGAGGTCGCGCCGGTGGCCTCGTCGGTGACCATGATCTCCCCGACGGCCTCGGTGTCGGCCGCCCCGAGGCCGGGCATGACCACGAGATTGATCATCCGCACGCGGCCCAGGTGCCGGACCGCCAGGTCGAGGTAGCGGTCCAGGACGGTGAAGTCATACGAGAGCGAGCCGTCCCGCTTGCGTACCCAGCGGATCATCGAGTCGTCGCCGTTGCCGAACTCGGTCCGCCGGATGACCGGCACGTTCAGCCACGACGCCCCCGCGCGGGCCATCTGGCCGAAGCTGGCCTCCAGGAGCTTGAAATGCGCGTCCGACCAGGCCGCCACGCCGTACTGCTTCGCGATCCCGTACGGGTTCTGCTCCAGCCCGACGTAGGTCTGGAAGTCCTTGGGATCGCCCAGGCGCCATCTCACCACCTCCGCCTCGACGGGCACCTGAACCTCCGGCACCCCGTCGGCCTGGCAGCGCAGCGTCCCGCGATACACCCCCGCCGGCGCGTCGGGCGGGATCCGAAGCGATATCCACAACGGCCTGGACCGCCCGGCCGGCAGGGGCTGCGGTTGCTCGGTGATCTGATCGAAGATGTAGCGCCGCCCCGCCTCCGGCATGCTGGCGTACTGGCGGAGCTGCGCCTGGGTGGGGAAGCTGCCCTCCAGGCCGCGCTCGTCGCCCAGTTTCTCGGAGAAGCCATCCTCCGGGTACGGCATCATGTGAAAGACGCGGACGGCCGAGGCGGGGATGGGCGTTCCGCCGGCGGCGGGCTGCAGGTCGGTGACTGTCGCCTTGACGGCCGCGATGTCCCTGTCCGTCCCCAGCACGAGCTGGGCGCTGCACGAGCCGTTGCGGGGGCCGACCAAACGCAGCACTCCCGGGCCCTCTGCCGCCGGCGGGACGTCGTCGGAGCGGACCCGGCGGTGCATGTCCTCCACCCAGACGCACAGGCCGGGCGGGCGCGTTCTCGCGGAGCCGACCGACCCGTCGGGGCTCGTCAGGCTGAACCGGCCGAGGTAGCCGTGCCGCCAGAGGCCCTCGCGATCGTGCAAGGCGTTCCAGGACCGGCTCAGATCCTTCTTCAGCACGGTCGGGTGCAGCAGGGCGGCGCGGACCTCCATGGCCAGGACGTTGACGCCCCGGCGTAGCATCGAGGCCGGGATCGTCACCGGGCCCAGCGCCCGGTCCCTGCCGGCGGCGTTGGTGTAGGCGGCCGGCGGGTAGTCCTCGCCGGGCGTCTCCGGCGGCAGACCGCCTTTGGGCAGGTGGCCGCGTGCGACCTCCCTGCCGTTGACGAGCACGCGGAGGCCGCCGCGATAGGTGGCGCGGAAGGTAAGGTTGCCCGCCCTGGCGGGATCGGCCACCAGGAAGGTGGCGCGATAGCAGGCGGCGTGGATGCCGCTGCCGATGTACTGGAGGACGTTGACGTGGACCGTCCGCATGTTGCCGGCGGTGGCGGAAGGGGGCAGGTCCTCCGGCAGGTCGGCCTGGAAGGGGGCGCTCGCGGCGGCCCAGGCGGCGTCGTCGAAGGTCGGGTCCGCCCAGTCGGCCGGCGGCGGCGGGGCGGTGTAGGGATCGAAGAACATCCGCCGGAACACCAGCCCGTGCCAGTCGCCCCGCGAGGCGGCAGGCTGCTTGTGCTTGGCCAGGGCGGCGATCGTCCCGACCTTCCGGGCCTCGCGCAGCACCAGCGGCGATGGGCGGAACACCGCGAAGGAGTCGTTGGCGGAGACGCCGACGGACCGGAGCGTGGTCTGCCTGAGGCGGTCGTACGCCCCCTTGCCGAGCAGTTGCTCCCCCTGGGCGGTCAGCGGGGCCGGAGAGATCATGTCGGTGGCGAAGCGGTAGTAGCATCGGACCGGGCAGGATGGGTCCAGGACGGTCACCGGGCCGGCCCCAACCGCAGACTGTGCGACGATTGCCGAGGCAACGCATGTCAGAACCACAGGCATGAACTTCATTCGACCGGCCTCCGAACGTCGGGTCCACGGCACGTCAACTGCGCTGCACCTACATCACGTCATGGCTTGAACACGATGCGTTTCGCCGAAGAGCCGGGCGGCACGTCTTGCCGAAGGGTTTCTCCCCCGGGCGTTCCCAGCAGGACCACACTCGGCCTGGGTGCGAGATAGCCGAAGTAGAGCGTATCGGCTGCCGGGCCTGTGCCCACTCGGCGGATGGATAGCGCCTTGCCTTCCTTATCGCACAAGGTGACCAGCGCGCCGAACCGGCCGGGAGCGCGGACGGTCAGCAGGCAATTCCTTGGCCGCTCGTTGGCTTCCTGCGGATCGGCTTCAAACGCGTTGTCCAGCAGGTACAGCGCCTTGTCGGACGATACGAGCAGGTCCAGATCACCGTCGCCGTCGAGGTCGGCCGCGGATGCCGCATCCATCGCGCCGACGGCTTTCAGTGCCTCCGGCAGGTCGAACAGGGCGGTGGCCTCACGCAGGTTGTGATAGCCGCGGTTCATGGCCACCAGCGGTCCCGATGATTTCGACCAAGCGAGCAGGTCGATCAGTCCGTCGTTGTTGAGGTCTTCGCAGATCAGCCCGAGCAGTCCTTGGACGGGGCGGAACATATTCCGTACGTCGCCGAGGTGGTCGGGCACTTCGATCAGCTTTCCGTCCGGGCGACGGCGGAGCCAACGAGAAAGACCGTCGGCGGTCAGCACAACATCATCGAGCCCGTCGTTGTCCAGGTCCCGCTGGCAGAGGCGAACGTTCTTCGGATCCGGTTCGTCCGGGTGGACCAGTGGCACGGACTGAACCGCCCTGAGCGGCTTGCCCGGCGACGCCTCAAGGCACGTCAGCGTCCTGGCCGTCAGCACGACCGCGGCCAGGCGTTCGCCGAACAGGCAGATGTCCATCGCCAGGGCCTCCTCCGGAGCGCTTTCCAGGCCCATCTCGGCCGAGATGTCCGTCCACGTGCCATCCTTGCCGCGGGCGAAGAGCAAGACCTTGCCGGATTCAACGGCCGCCAGGGCCGGACTCGGACGGCCGGGGAGATGGCAGAAGCTCACGGCGCGCCACTTGCGGGCTGACAAGCTCTCGACGGTCGCGAAGCGACTGCCGCCTTGGTTGAGGAAGAGGCCGCCTCTGGTGAGGATGTCGATCTTGCCGTCGGCGTCCGCGTCGGCCAATTGCAGGAGGCCGCCATCGCCGGTCACGCCCTGGAGGGGATGGGACGTGAACCTGCCGCCGGCGCCGACCAGGGCGAGGAGGCCGTGGTCCGTTGCGGCCACAACCTCAAGGACCCCGTCGCCGTCAAGGTCGCCGACGGCCAGTGTCGGCGCGGAAGCCGGCAGATCGGCGATCTTCCGGGCCGGGGCGAAGGAGGTGTCTGCCCAGACGGGAAAGTACGCCCGGTCGGCCAGCATGTCCTCGATGAAGGCGATCAGGTCGGCGGACTCGCCGTTGAAACTGGCCTTGAGGGATCCGTTGAGCCTCAGGAATTCGTATTCGCCTCGACGCTTGGGGTCGGTCTTTACGGACAGATACTCCGGGCCCAGGTGCACCAGCGCCGGGTCCTGCGGGTCCGGGGACATCAGCAGCACCGCGGGCGAGCCGATGGCCCGGGCATCCACGGGGGGGCGCTGAGTGGCCGTCCAGCGGACGACGATGGACTTGTGAGGCAGCTCGCCCTTCGGCACCTTGGTCACCGTCATCGTCGCGGAACCTTCCTCGACGGCGCTGACCGTCAGCGCGGCGATGACCTTGCTCTCGGTGACCAGGCAGGAGGCCGGCCGCTTCGGGTCTATGAGGGCGCGCAGCGCCGGCGGCGACAAGACGAGGGCCGCAATCGCCCAAGCGACTCGGGCCGCGCGCGATGGTCCGCGCAAACCATTCACTCACTTGCCCTCGGGGCGGACCTTGGCCTGCCCGGCCTGACGGAGGATGTCGTGGTGCGTCGCGTCCACCTTGGCGGGCGTGGCCCTGCCGACCCCCAGCCGCCCGCCGGCCTTGTCCCAGTCGCCCAAGGTCTGGATCGCCGCCCGCGGGTCGGCCAGGAAGCCCGTCTTGACGCCCTGGGCCTGCATGAGCTTGAGCAGATCGTAGTCCTGGGCGTACTCGCGGAACAGCTCGTACAGCACGCCGGTGACCACCTGCCCGTCCTGCATCGGGTAGACGAGCTGCCGCTGATACGACGTGAACATGCCGGCCCCGTAGTAGGTGTACTCCTTGGCGCGGCGGTCGGCGCTCCAGTTGGCGAAATCCACCTGGCCCAGGCCCGCGAAGCCGCGGGCGATCGCGTCCCAGGCGAACGGCCCGAAGGCGACGGGTCTCTCCCAGGCCGGACGCATGCCGCTCTTGATCGGGTACGGAATGGCCTTGGCGTCCTCCATGATCCGAGGCCCCCCCGGCCCTCCCATATGGCACTTGGCCATGTAGAATCCCACGCGGCCTTGGACGGGCTTTCCCCAGCCGTCGCTGTGGGCCCACAGGGAGAGCTTCAGGTCCGGAAACTCCTTCAGCAGCCGCTGGCGGATCTTCCCGCCGGTGTGCTGCATCTTGTCGTGCCAGATGCCCACGGCGAGCTTGCCGTCCAGCTTGAGCACCGCCAGGTGGGCCGTGAGGTCCTTGACGAAAGCGGCCGCCAGGTCGCCGGCGGCTTGGTCGTCGCCCATCACGAGCATGGCCTGCTTGTCCGTGGCGGCGTCGGTGTAGAGGATGGACAGCCCGCACCGCTGCTCGTCGTGGCTGAAGGCGGTCGCCTCCACCACCCGCGGCTCGCCGACTGCCCGGCGGTAGGTGGCGATGAACTTGTCCATGGCCGCGTAGTCCCACGACCACGTGTCGCCGTTCCTGACCCACTTGACCATGCCCAGGCTGCTGCTGGTCGATGGAGCCATCACGCCCACGCCGCAACGGCTCACCCGCAGCCGGCCCAGCGCGGCCAGGTACGCCTCCGTCACCTTCCAGAAGCGATCCGTCTTCCAGCAGTCCTCCAGCGGGATGCCGTTGCCCAGTGCGATCACCTCCCACGTGGGACGGATGTCGTTGCTCATGGCCGAAGCGGCCGGGTCGGGCACCACGGCGTCCACGACTTCCAACTCGATCGGGATGGCCGTCTCCGCACCGGCCGCCGTCGCCGCGCCGCTGTATCGCCCCGGCGCGGCGTCCCGGGCGATGTGGAAGGTCAGCCAGGCGCAGCGGGGCAGGCCCTCTTCCAGCTCGCACTGCCCTGTCGGCAGCAGGCAGTCCACCCGCCAGTAGCCCTGCTTGAGGTTGTACGCGGCCGCCTGGTCATTGGCGGCCTCGGCCGACATGCCGATGTCTTTCTGCCAGCGATAGACCGACAGGTTCTTCCCACTGGTGATGTATTGGCCGTAGCGGACCTGAACGGCGGCGGCCGGAATCGTCGCCCCGCCCGGGCCGCTAAGGTCCAAGACGGTCACCCGCGTCGTCGCCGGCCCGCCCGCGGCCTTCAGGAGTATCTGCCCGTTGGCCACCCCGTTCCGCGGAGCGACGATGACGAGGGCCTTCATCTCGGCGCCCGGCAACCGCGGGGCGCTCTTTCCCCCGCTGTCGGCGCCGACGGCAATCTCCGCGGAGGTCGGGACGGCATACGCCTCGATCCGTGCGGCCGAGGTCGCCCCAGTCACGACCAAGACCGGAATAACGAGCATCCAGCCGACGATGGATCGCATGCGCACGAACTCCTCTTGAACCAACGGCAGGCTACACCACGGCGGCCGCAAGGGCAATCCCGCGCATCCTCCCCTTCCCGCTGAAGGCGTGCTCCTCCTGACCGAGGCGGCTGCCGTCCGGCTGTTGTGGGTTGAAGGAACGGAGCATACATTGCCACCGGCGGCGGCCTGGAAAGCCGGGCGGCTCTGGAGTGACATCGAGTGCGGGAGAATGCCATGTGGGCCGGACGATGGACGTCCACAACCGCAACCCGGTGTGGGTGCGCGTGGCCGACGGCGGGACGCTGCTGCGCGGGGGCCTCAGGTTTCCGGTCCCTTTCGGATGGCGTCGGCGACCTGCTGCCCGAGCCGGCGGCAGGCGGCCAGGGCGTCCGCGTCCGGCTGCCACTTGGCCAGGACGCCCTCGGCGGCCAGGGGGATCTTGCACGCGCGAAGGTGCTCCTCGATGAGCTTGACGGACTCGCCGCTCCAGCCGTAGGAGCCGAAGGCGGCGCCGATCTTGTTCTGGAATTTCAGGCCCCGGCAGTCTTCGAGGATCGGGGTGATGGTGGGCAGCAGGCCGTTGTTGAGCGTTGGCGAGCCGATGAGGATCGCCCGCGCCTGGAAGATTTCGGCGATCACGTCGTTGCGGTCGGTGACGGCCATGTGGAAGAGCTTGAAATCCACGCCCCGGTCGCGCAGTCCATCGCCAACGGCCTCGGCCATCCGGCGGGTGGCGTTCCACATCGTGTCATAGAGGATGACCGCGCGCGGTTGGGGCATCTGCCTGGCCCACTGCTGGTAGGTGTGGACGATCTGGAGCGGCTCGTCCCGCCAGATCACGCCGTGGCTGGGGGCGATCATCGACAGCGGCAGGTCCATCGCCACGACCTCGTCGATCTTGCGGATGACCTGCCGGCTGTAAGGGGTCAGGATGTTGGCGTAGTACTTCAGCGCCTCCTCGTACAGCTCCTCCTGGTTCACCTGGTCGTTGAAGCGGAAGGCGGTCGCGTAGTGCTGGCCGAAGGCGTCGTTGGGCATCAGGATGCCGTCGGGAGCGACGTAGGTGAACATGCTGTCGGGCCAGTGGAGCATCGGCGCCTCGACGAACGTCAGCTCCCGCTCGCCCAGCTGGATCGACTCGCCCGTGGCGACCGCCCGGAGGTTCCACGGCCGGTGGTAGTGCCCGGGGATGCTCTCGGCCCCCTTCTTCGAGACGACCACCGTGGCGTCCGGGCACAGCCCCAGGATCGCCGGCAGCCCGCCGGAATGGTCGGGCTCCGCGTGGTTGGCGATCACGTAGTCGATCCGGGCGGGGTCCATGACCTCCCGAATATTCTCCACGAACGCGTCGGCGAAGGGGCGCCAGACCGTGTCCACCAGGGCCGTCTTCTCGTCGCGGATGAGGTAGGCGTTGTACGTGGATCCGCGATGCGTGGACAGCTCGAATCCGTGGAAGTGCTTCAGGCCCCAATCGACGACCCCGACCCAGTAGACGTTCCTGGCCAGTTCCGTCACCATGACCGCGCTCCTTTCCGGCTCATCGCCCTTCGCCTCTTCCGGTAATGCTATACCCGCGAAGGGCCTCCAAGCCAACGGGGGGAGGCGCCGGCGCCTTCTTGCGGAGCGGCAGCGCGGGCCGGCTGAGGAGCTGTTGCCCGATCCTCGGCCCGCCTCGGCCGGACCGTCATTCCGGAAGCCGTGTTTCCAGGACCTCCTTCAGCACGACGGCGTTGTTGCGGTCCGTGTCCCTGGCGGCGAACAGCAGCGTGATCGTCCGCTTGGGACAGCGGTGCACCAGCGCCGCCACGTCGTCGCCCTTGCCCGCCAGCTCGCGGCGGTAGCGGCGGCGGAACTCGTCCCATTTGCCCGCCTCATGGCCGAACCATTTTCGCAGTTCGTCGCTGGGGGCCAGGTCCTTCGCCCACTCGTTGAGCCGCGCGTCCTCCTTGCGCAGGCCCCTCGGCCAGAGGCGGTCCACCAGCACGCGGTACCCGTCCGCCCGCGACGGGTCTTCATAGACCCTCTTGATTCGAATCCTCACGATTCCGTCTCCTCTGGGCCCGCCGGCCTTCG
>DASRZG010000539.1:0-4547 GCA_035686585.1 Phycisphaerae bacterium | reverse complement strand
CGCCCGCGGCAGCCGAACGCCGATCATCGAGGTCCAGTTCATCGGCTTCAGGCACAATCGGGACGTCGCCGCCCGGATGCCCGAGCTGGTCGAGGAGATCGGCGCCGACCGGCTGACGTGCAAGCTCATCCGGGAAGACGTGCTGCGCGAGCGGTCAGCCGAGGAGGGGCGGGGCAAGCGATGTTTCTGGCTGTACACCACGTGGACCATCGGGTGGGACGGCGAACGGAAGCTGTGCCCCAACAGCATTGCCGATCTGTTCGACCTGCCGAACGCCTTCAGGCCGGACACGTCGCTGGACCACAACGAGCCGCTGCTGGTCGAGGGCCGCCGCTTCCTCGCCAGCCGGGAGCGGGACACGACCAACCTCCATCCCGCGCTGGGGGACGTGGCAAGCCAGACGGTGCCCTGGCGCGTGCCGCGGAAGCCCGACATGTGCCGCTGCCTGGGCTGCGCGGGAGTGGGCCTGGTGATCGATCGCACGCGAGAGTGGCTCGACGAATACATTTGCATGTAGCCGCCGGGGACAAGCTGTTGGGGACCGATACCCAACAGGCCTCAAGCCGGGCCGCCGCCGGCGGGAGGGTAGTCGGCGCCGCGGAAGCTCTTGACGACGGACGCCAGCCATTCGTCGAGGGTCTTGCCCATGGCCTTGACGACATCGGGCTTCGTGCCGGCCAGGTCCTTGGATTCCTTCGCGTCGTCCATCAAGTCGTAGAGGCTGTAGCGGTGGCCCGGCAGGCGATGGAGCTTGTAGCGGTTGTCCAGCAGGGCGGCGTGGCCCATGTCCACGGCCAGGTTCTTCTCGGTGCGAGGCACGTTGTGCCAGAAGCCGATGGGCCTGGGCCGCTGGGCGATCCTGCCATCCAACAGCCCCGCCAGGGGCACGCCGTCCAGCGGCAGGACCTGGTCGGGCCGGGTGATGTCCAGCAGCTCCAGCAGCGTCGGGTAGATGTCGCTGGTGCAGGCGACCACGTCGGTCGTGGCGCCCCTGGCGATCCGCGCCGGCCATTCGATGATGCCGGGCACGCGGATGCCGCCTTCCCACAGCGTGTTCTTCTTCCCCCGCAGACCCCCGTTGGAGCCGGCGATCGCCCCGTTGTCGCTGTTGAACCAGACCAGCGTGTTCTCGGCCACGCCCAGCCTGCGCAGGCCCGCCCGCAGCGTTCCCATCGCCCGGTCCACGCCCAGCAGTTCGCCGTAGTAGCCCTTGCCGCCGGCGGCCTGCCGATCGGCCTCCAACGGCTTGTGCGGGTCGTGCGGGCTGCCGAACCACACCACGGCCAGGAACGGCCGCTTCTGCCGCGTGCACTGCTCGATGTACTTGAGGGCCTCGGCCACGATCACGTCGGACCCGTCGCCGGCGTGCTTCTCCGGCCGGCCGTTGCGGCTGAGGGTCCAGTTCAGGTCGAAGTAGTTGGTGACGCTGAGCCACTCGTCGAAGCCCATCTTCCCCGGGCTGAGCGGGTCGTCGGCGCGGATCACCCGCCCGGGGCCCACCACGCCGTTGAGGTGCCACTTGCCGAAGTGGCCGGTGGCGTAGCCCGCCTGCTTGAGGACCTGTGCGATGGTCATCTCGCGGGCGCCGATGGCCATGCCGTGCGACAGGCAGCCGTAGCGAAACGGGTGCCGCCCGGTCATGACGCTGCCGCGCGTCGGCGAGCAGAGCGGTGCGGCGGCGTAGAAACGGTTGAAGCGCAGGCCGCCGGCGGCCATCTCGTCGAGCGTCGGCGTCTTGATGGCCGTCAGGCCGTTGTAGCTTGTGTCGCCCCAGCCCTGGTCGTCGGTCATGCACAGCACGATGTTCGGGCGCCCGGCCGGGCGACTTTGGGCCAGCAGCCCGCGCGGCAGCGCGGCGGCGGCAGCGCCGGCCGCCGCGGCCGCCAGGAACTCCCGACGATTCATCTTCATCCGAGCTTTCTCCTGCTCGCCAATGCCGCGGACCGGCCGCAACGTCCGGACATTCTCGGGCAGCGGCGACAGCAACGCAATGCGGAGCGACGGCCCCCCTACGAATCCCGGGCGAGGTGGCGGATTTCCTGGGCGAAGGCGGTGGGGTCGTTGGCCCAGCGGGAGCCCTCGACGGCGGTGACCACGCCGGCGGAGATGAGTTGGGCGATGGATCGCTCCAGGGTGATCATCCGCTCGGTCGCGGTGTCGCGGGTGCGGGTCTGGAGTTGGGAGTAGACCTGCTCGACCTTCCGGTGGCGGATGAGGTTGGCCATGGCGTAGGTGTTGTTGAGGATCTCCATCGCCGCCACCCTGCCCCGCCCGTCGGCGCGGGGGAGGAGCTTCTGGCAGACGATGTGGGCCAGGCCGAGGGAAAGCTGGTTGGCCACCTCGTCCTGCTGGGCGGTGGCGAACATGTCCAGCACGCGGGTGATCGTCCCGCGGGCGTCGCGGGTGTGCAGCGTCGAGAAGACCAGGTGGCCGGTCTCGGCCGCTGTCAGCGTCCAGGCGGCGGATTCGCGGTCCCGCATCTCGCCGACGAAGATCACGTCCGGGTCCTCGCGGAGGCAGTCGCGCAGGCCCCGGGCGAAGCTGGGGACGTCCCGGCCCACCTCGCGCTGGGAGATGAGCGCCTTGTCGGACCGGAGGCGGTACTCGATGGGGTCCTCCAGGGTGATGATCCGCACGGGGCGGGTGCGGGCGATGCGGTTGATCAGCGAGGCGATGGTGGTGCTCTTGCCGGCGCCGGTGATGCCGGTGACCAGCACCAGGCCCCACTGGCGGGTGACGATGTCCTGCCAGACGTTGTTGGGAAAGCCGATCTGCTGCACGTCGATGGGGGTGGGCTCCAGGGCGCGGACGGCGATCGCCAGCCCGTCGTTGTCGCGGAAGCAGTTGATGCGGAACTGCATGGCCTCGGTGAACAGGGAGCTGTCGACCGCCCCGTCGCGGTCGACGTCGGCCAGCTCCTCCGCGGAGACCAGCACGGACGCCATCCCCCGGACGGTGTCCGCCTCCAGGGGCGGGCCGTCGAGGGGCCTCAGGTCGCCGTCGACGCGGTAGACCGGCGGCCGGCCCGCCTTCAGGTGCAGGTCGGAGACCCGCATCGAGCCCTGCGAGGCGAAGTAGTCCAGCAGGTCCCGCACGCTGACCTGCCTGCCGGCGGCGTCGCGGTACACCTTGGTGTCCATCGAGGGTTCATCGGCCATGTCCGATCGTCTCCGCGGGCAGCGGGCCCGAGGGTGTTGTAGCACCCGGCGGGCGGGGGTGCAAGGCGGACGGGATTGGCCGGCGGCGGGGCAATAGGACGCGCCGGGGGGCGTTAAGCCCGGCGAACCGACGAACCTGTGTTCGTTCGGGCACACAGGGAAAGGGACTGCCCATGTCGATCCAGCGTGGGATCGCCCGCGTGGCCGCCGGACTGGCGGCGCTGGCTCTGGCCGCACCGGCCCAGGAGGCCGCCACGACCGCCCCGGCCGGGCCGAGGAAGCTGACCGCCTTCGCCTTCGTCACGGTCCAGCCGTCGAAGCTGGCGTCGAAGGCGACGCACCTGTCGGTGGCGACGGCGTGCCGGCAGGCGGTGCCGGCCGAGCGATTCGAGAAGCTGACGGTGCCGACCGACGAGAAGCTGGCGGACGCCCAGCGTAAGGCCTCGGCCGAGCGGGCGGACCTGTTCCTGCACATCACCGTCGGCGCGCCGAAGGGGGTCACGTACACGCGCCGGGTGCCGATCCGCGCGGGCCGGTGGCGCGGCAGCGTGGACGTGGAGGAGCACTATTACACGCTGCGCTGCCCGGTGATGGTGGAGATGGGGATCGCCAGCGGCACGGCGTGGCGGACGGTGCGGACGGTGACGATGACGTCCGCGCAGGCGGCGGGCGCCGAGGACGAGTTCCCGGAGGACCAGACGGACATCTCCAAGTCCTGGCCGGCGACGGCGGGCAAGACGGTCCGGGCGGCTGTGGAGCGCATGCTGGTGGAGCACTTTTTCCGGCAGGCGAAGCTGCGGGCGATCGAGTGCGAGCCGTTGGCGGGCGGTGGCGACGGGGACGAGGGCGCCGACGCCGGCCCGCGGACGGTGGTGAAGTTCGAGCTGGGCAACCGCAGCCATTGCCGGATATTGGACGCGACGGTGACCGTCGAGACCTACGACAGCCAGCACGATCGCTGGGACCCGGTCGGCGCCCCGCGGGGGCTGTCGCGCTGGATCCAGCGGCGCTTCGGCGGAGGCGGAGGAGGTGACCGCGGCGAGGGAAGTCCCGAGAACCTGAGCTGGCCCGTCCCCGCGATCGTCGACTCCGGGCAGACGGCGTTCAGCGAGGAGCGCCCCGTCTCCGAGACGGTCTTCCACGCCATGAACAGCGAGAAGTGCCGGATCGTCCTGCACGCCACCCCGGCCACCACGACCCTGACCCCGCCGGCCTTCGCGGCGCCGCTCAAACCGGCCCCGAAACCCGTGCCGTAAGCCGCCGGGGACGGGATCGTTGCCGAAGCTGCCTGTTGTCGTTTGCCACCACCTTCGTACGTGTTTAGCGACATAGTATTCGTTCGCAGGCACGGTACTTACCCTGGGTGCCACAGGCTGCTTGCAGCCTGTG
>DASRZG010000538.1:0-6189 GCA_035686585.1 Phycisphaerae bacterium | reverse complement strand
CCCACAGAGCATGAAAGCGGCCGGACCGATGTTCGAGGGTGCCACAGGCTGCTTGCAGCCTGCGTTCGTTGGCCCGCCGGCCGAACACGGGCTGGCAAGCAGCCCGTGGCACCCATTTTCGAGGCAGTTGTCCATGGGCCTTCCGCCCATCCACAGAGGATGGAAATGGCACATTCCGTCGGGGTGCCCCGGACAAGCCGTCGTTCGGCTTGTCCGGCTTCCCTCCGTCCTGAAACGGAGCCGGCACCCCCCGATTTGCGAGGCAGGCAACCGGGGATCCAGCCGCGCCCCCAGCCCGGAGTGTTTACAAAACCGCGGAATGTAAACACCCCCTGATTTCACCCAACACCCTCTGTTCACATGCTTTATGTCTGTTTGCACGCTGTTTCGCCCCAGCCGTGTAAACAGGTGTGGCCACCCCACGGGCCCTTTCTGCCCGCTGCTAAAAAATTAACATTTTCCCCTTGTCGGCTCCTGCCGCGCATGCTAATTATTTAGCATCATCACACGCCCCCCGCCGGCAGGCGGGGGCTGGGACACAGGAGCCGTCATGAGCCAGTCATCGGACATCGACCTCAGCCGACGCGAGCGGCAGATCATGGACATCGTCTTCCAGCAGGGGCCGACCTCGGTCGCCGACGTCCGCGGCCGGCTGCCCAGCCGGCCCAGCTACTCGGCCGTGCGGGCCCTGATGCGGATCCTCGAGCGGAAGGGCCACCTCACCCACCGCAAGGAAGGCAACAAGTACATCTACCTGCCGACGCGCTCCCGCCGCGAGGCGAGCGAGTCGGCGGCCCGCCGGCTGCTCCAGACGTTCTTTGACGGCTCGGCCTCCAAGGCGGTCGCCGCCTTGCTGGAGGTGTCCGACCTCCGGCCCGGCGACGCGGAGCTGGACCGGCTGGCCGAGATGATCGACCAGGCGAGAAAGGAAGGGCGGTAATCATGTTGGCCGACACGACGATCCTGTCCGAGGCGATGTCCCATCGGGGCCTGGCGATCCTGCTGGACGTGACGGTCAAGGCCGTCGTGGTCCTGGCGGCCGCCGGCGCTGTGGCGCTGCTGCTGCGCCGCCGGTCCGCCGCCGCGCGCCATATGGTCTGGTCCGTCGCGGCCCTGTGCCTGCTGGCGATGCCCGTCCTGTCGGCCTCTCTGCCACACTGGAACCTGCCGGTCCTGCCCAACACCACCCAACCTGTCGCCGAATCGGCAGCGCCGGTCGCCGTGGCCGAACCGGCGTCGCTGGCCGACATCGAGACGCCATTTGCCCCCACGCCGACCGCCGAGGTCATTCCCGCCGCCGAAGCGGATCCGGTACCCCCAGCGGAACCGGCGCATGAGGCGGCGCTTCCGCCGGTCGAGGCCCAGACCGGGGCCGATCCGGCCGAAGGGGCCGGCGGCGTCAAGTTCGGCTGGGCCGGGTGGACGATCCTGGCATACTTGGCGGGCGTGCTGGCCTCCGCTACGGGCCTGGCAATCGGAACGATCGTCGTCCGCCGGCGCCACCGGGGCGCGTCGGCGTTGACCGGCCCGGCATGGCGGGGCCTGCTGGCGGAACTGGCCCATGAGCTGGACGTCCGCCGCCCGGTCACGATGCTGCGGGCGAGCCGGTCGGCCATCCCCATCACCTGGGGCCTGTGGAAGCCGGTGATCCTCCTGCCGGCCGAGGTCGACGAATGGTCCGACCGCCGCAAGCGCCTGGTCCTGCTGCACGAGCTCGGCCACGTGAAGCGCGGGGACTGCCTCTGGCAACTGATCGCCCAGTTCGCCCGGACGGTGCACTGGTACAACCCGCTGGTGTGGCTGGCGACCCGCCGGCTCCGGATCGAACGCGAACGTGCCGCCGACGATCTCGTCCTGGCCGCCGGGGCCAGGCCATCCGACTACGCCGACCTGCTGCTGGACATCGCCCGCTCCCTCCGCGTGCCGACCGTGCCGTCGCTGTCGGCCGTGGCCATGGCCCGCAAGAGCAGCCTGGAGTCGCGCCTGCTGGCGATCCTCGACGCGACACGCCCCCGCCGGGGGCCGGGCCCGCTGGCGGCGACCGTGGCGGTGGCCGTTGGCCTGTGCGTGCTGGCGCCCCTGGCGGCGCTGCACCCGGCCGTTCGTCAGGGAACGACCATTCCCTTCCCTCCCGCGGCAAAGATGGCGGGCGCCGAGGAGATCCACAGCGCGGCCCTGGCCTGGCTTCGACGGGCGGAGGGCCAGGTGGACAAGCTGGTCCCCGTCGCCGAAGCCGCCGTCGATACGCTCGGCGACAGCGGCAGGATCTACGTGGCGGGCAACGCCGGATTCTGCGAGGACCTGCACTACCGCGGCGGGGGTCTGAGCGGACTGGAGAAGTGGGATCGCACGTACACCAAACCCGCGGACGTCGTCCTGATCGGCCACTTCAAGCAGAACGACACGGGCCTGATCTGGCATCGCTTCGACGAGTTCTACCGCTACCTCAACAACCGGGGAGGCATGCGCGTGCCGATGGTCGTGCACTTCACCAGCTTGAACTGGCCGAAGGACCGCAAGCACTTCGAGCTTCCGGACCAGGGGCTGTGGGACAACAGGCTGTATCGGATCGACACCGGCGCCCCCCCCGGCGGGAAGGTCAAGGACCGGGCGATCTCGCAGTTCGCGACCTTGGCGATGGCCTGGGCCTTCCAGGCGGAGATGATGGCGGCGGCGACGCGGAGCGGCAAGGTGCTGGGGACGTATTCCCACGACGTCGAGCCCGACAGCGCCCAGTGGGACGCCTCCGTCCGCGGAAAGGTCTTCCTGCCCGGCAGACGACTGCCGGCGGTGGAGGCCGGCAAGCTCGGGAAGGAGTACCTCCGGGCCGTCGCCGCGCAGGTTGCCCTGTTCTCCACAACGCAGACCAAGCAGCTCCGCCTTGCGGCCAACCGGATGGCAGCCGCCGTCCGCAACGGCAAGACCATCTGGCTGGTGCATTCCCTGCGAACCTTCCAGAGCGACTGCGTCGTCCCCGCCGACCTGCCGATCGCGTATCTCGGGTACGACTGGAACATGAACCTGGTGGCCCCGCGCCTGCCCGCCGGCGACGTCCTGCTGTACGTGGCGGGGGTCGAGTACCCAGCGCAAACGGTGGCGACGGCCCGAGAGAGGGGGCTGGAATGCGTCGTCGTCAGCGCCGAGCCCGGCCCGGCCCAAGAGGGTGTCGTGAACATCAGCGGGTGCTGGAAATCGCCCGACTCGGTCGTGCCCGTTCCGGGATACCCGCGGAAGGTGCTGCCAATCTCCGGGGTCGTCCAGACCCTCCAGTGGTATTCCATCCTGGCCGAGACGGCCGCCGCGTTGGAGTCCTCCGACGATGAGGCGGCAACTCCCCCGGCCCGCAAGAGGCCCCTTGCGCGGGCCCCGAGCACCCCGCCCGCCGCGGCGGCGACATGGGCCACTACCCGGCCGAGCGCGCCGAGCCGTGGCTATATCTATGCGCCCGCGATTCCCGCCACCCGGCCGACACCATCCTCCGGGCGATACGTGCCGGTATGGCCAACCACTCGACCGAGTACCTCCCCCCGCCGATACGCGCCGGCCATGCCCACCGCCCGACCGATCCTATCCCCCCCACCGGAGCCGGTCACGCCCGCCGCCCCGCCGGTCCGGCGCCGGATCGTCAACAAGAAGGTCACGGACTTCCCTGACAAGGTCGACCTGTCCACGCCCGAGACCGCCCTGGCCGCGTCGCCGCAGGAAGCGTCCGCGCCCGCGGGCCGTGACTTCCGCGCGCTGCTGCCCGGCAAGGCGAGCGTCGAGCTGATCGGCGTGTCCATGCCGCATGCCGACCAACGGCAGTGGTGGCGGCCTGATGGGACCCTCCTGGACGCCCCGCCCTATCCCGGCAAGACGCTCCTGCCGGCCCAGTACACGTATGAGTTCGTCATGCGCGTAAGCCCCAAGGAGGGCATCAGCGAAACGTGGAGCATCCCCGGCGCCGGCGCCCTCACCGACACGGGTTCGCCGAAGGATGAGGCCGGGGAGCCAATCGCCGACCTCCGCATCGCCGGCGCCGCCCTGCCCGCCGGGACCAAGACCGCCACCGTCCGCTTCGCCGTCGCCGCCGGGCCGTGGGGGACCCTTGCCGCCTTCCCCGCCGACCGGAAGAACGCCCTGAGCCACGTCTGGACCGGCGGCGGGCTGGTGTTCAACGTCCCGCAAAGCCGGGACGGCAAGACCGTCATCAACGTCGCCAACACCCCCCTGGACAAGGCCAGGCAGCTGGTGGCCGTCCTCAAGGAAGGCGCGGTCATTCACTCCAGCGTCTCCGGGGTGGGCGTGACCGGCCTGACCAGCCATGACTACACCTTCCCCGTCCCGCCGGACCGGATCGAACGGTTCGAGTTCCAGACCCGGCCTTACCAATGGGTGACCTTCAAGGACGTTTCCCTGGTCCCGGGGCAAAAGACCTCCGTCGCCGTCATCGCCGACCATGTCGGCGCCCCGCCGGCCGAGATCTTCCCCGGCGTCCGGCGGCGGTACGTGGGCAGGAAGGTCACGGGCGGATTCCCTGACAAGGTCGACCTGTCCACGCCCGAGACCGCCCTGGCCGCCTATCACCGCGCCAGCGCCCGCCAGGACATCCAGGGCATCGCAGAGCTGAGCTGGGTGCCGATCGGCCCGGGCGAGGCCGACAGGCTCAAACAGATGTGGGCACAGGCCGGCCCGGAGTCCATGGCCGTTTACAACCAGGCCCAGGCCGACGCAGCGGTGCTGGAGGTCCTGGAGTATAAGGACGGGCTGGCGCAGGTGATCTCCCTGCTGGCCTTCCCGCCCGGTAAAGGCAGCCACCCGTACTCCGCCCGTGGATTCGGGCTGAACGACGGGCAGTGGAAGAACCTCGGCGAGGACCGCCTGCCCTCTTTGGAGGCCGCGCGAGAGAACTTCAACAGCAAGAAGGACAGGCTCTGGGCGCAATACCAGAGCCTCACCGGCGCCGCCCCGGCGGAGTAGGGGCAGCGGTCCCGGACCTCACGCCCCGTAGGACTCCGCGATCAGCGCCAGGCATTCCAACGTTTGTAGTGTGCCCGTAAGGGCATCAGAAACGCCTTACGGCGTCACTACGAACTCGCCCTACTTGCCCGCGTCCTCCTCGCCGGTGCGGAGGTGGAAGGCCTGGCCGGGGCCGTTCCAGGTCTGGGTGATCTCGATCTCGGCGACGGGGCCTTCCTGACCGCTGTGGTTGACGGCAGAGACGGCCAGCTTCTCGCCCAGCCCGCCGCCGTCGATCAGGGCGTACCGGCCGATGGTCTCGGCAAAGAGCTTCCGCTCGCCGTCGTCGATGTGATACACGCGGAAGGCACGGACGGCCAGGTCGTTCAGGTCACTCTTGCCGTCCCAGCTTACGTACACGGCCGGCTTCTCGTGCCACGTCCCCGCAAAGACAAAACGACCCTTGGGCAGCAGCGCCCCCTTGAGCCCGGTCACCTTCGCCGGGATCGGATCGGCGGCGGCTGTGGTCACCCGCACCGACGACGCCGGACCGGCCTGCCCGCCAAGGGCGACGGGGGCGATCTCATACGTGTACGCCGTCCCCGGCCGGACCGTGAAGTCCCGGAAGACGCCCCGCGGGCAGACGCCCACCAGCCGGCTTTCGCCCCCGTCGCTCCGCATCACGCGATACCGATGGGCGTTGGCCGCCGCCGGCCAGGTCAGGACGACGTAGCCAGCGCCCACCTTCTCCGCGCGGACCTGCTCGATCCCGCCCGGGGCCGGAACGTCGGCAACCTTGCCACGAAGAAGCTTCACGTCGTCGAGCATCAGCCGCCAGCTCGAATGGAGGTCCGTCGTCGGCCACCGGCCGTACGCCCCCGGCACGGCCGCGGTGAAGGTCGAAAACCATCGATCCACCTTCCCCAGCGGGATCTCGCGGTAGAGCCAGTTGCCCGGCGAGATGCCCGCCTTGTCGGGGCACAGGTAAGCCGGCAGGCCGTTGGCGTCGGGGAGCTTCTCCCAGCCGCGCCATCCGCCCCCGAGGCGCAGGCCGTAGGTGAACCGCCCGCAGCCCGGCGGGACGTACATCCAATAGGCCAGCCGGTCGCCCGGGGCGACCCGAAAATCCTCGCAGCCCAGCACGGCCTCGCCGGACCCGGACAACTCCGTGCACCGGGCCATCCGCTCGCCCGCGACGGGAGCAACGCCTTCGGCCGGCCCGGCGGCCTGGCCCTGCGCGCCCCAGTAGTA
>DASRZG010000537.1:0-8281 GCA_035686585.1 Phycisphaerae bacterium | reverse complement strand
CCCGCGCTGGGGGCGATCGCCCGGCCGGACCCGTCCGCCAAGGAGGTCGATCTGCTGGCGCTGGTCGGCTACTCCCAACAGGCCAGGGCCCCGCGGGACGGCGATTACTTCAGCGCCAACTGCGGGTATTGGAACGACCCGCCGGAGGCGCCGTGGCGGGGGAGCTGGGCCGCCTTCGACGAATGCCGGGCGGGCGTGTTCATCGAGCTGCCGGACAAGCACGGATGCGTGTTCTTCGCCCATCTGGCCACCGGGCGGATCGGCTACGACTACGGCGCCGGGACCACCGGCGGACGGGCGGAGTATTGGTACTTCTATGACCCGCGGGACCTGGGGGCCGCGGCCGGCGGCAAGAGCAAGCCGGGCGAGGTCATGCCGTACCGGATGGCCAAGGACGGGCCCCGCGCCGGCGGCCCGGCCGTGGTGGGCGGGATGGCGACCGGCTGCTGCTTCGATGCCGAACAGCGCCGGCTGTACGTGATCCGCACCTGGGCGTACCGGCAGGGCACGGAATACCACCCGTTGGTCCACGTGTACCGGGTGACCGATGGCGGATCGTAGCCCGCGGCGACATGGAGGCGGCGGATGGGAGGGACGTCACCGATTGAGGCTGATGGTGGACGACCGCGCCGGCCAGCCGGCGGCGTCCAGCCAGGGGGCGACGTAGCGGCTGACGAAGCGGGGCTCGCAGGTGCCGGAGTGCCCGCCGAAGTTGCCGGCGCGGGCCATGTCCGGGCTCCAGCCCACCTCGTGCAGGCCGGGGAAACTGTCCTCGAACCCGATGGCCCCGGCGGCCGGTCCGTGTCCGCCGTCGACGTTGCCGACCAGGGTGGTGCCGATCACCAGCAGCCCGACGTCGCCCTTGGAGTGGAAGTTGACGATGCCGAGACGGCAGCGGGCGAGGGCCTTGGACAGGTCGTACCCGCTGGAAATGCTTGCCGACAACAGGATCAGCCCGTCAACCATCCGCCCCGGCGGCAGGGCCTCGGCGCTGAAGACGGCCACCCCTCCCCCCCCGCTGTGCCCGACGATGTACACGGGCCGGTCGGGGTGCGTGTCCTGGTAGTTGACGATCATGCGGGCGATCTGCTCGGCGGCCGTGCGGTTGCCCGCCACGTCCATCTGGTTGAGCAGCGGGCCCGCCAGCGGCACGGGCCGGCCCCACTGGTAAATGGGCAGGGCCATGTCCACCCCGGCGCGGAGCAGCCCGGATCGGACCTGGTAGGAAAGCATTCCCTCGCCCTCGATGCCCGGCAGGAGGATCGTCAGGCCGCGGTCCAGGCGTTCGACGGTGACGTAGTCGGTGTTGACGCCCCCACACCCCCCCGCCGCCAGCATCCCCGCGGCCAACACCCCAACCCATGCCGCCGGCGCCAGCCATTTGTAAGGTCTTGTCGGCTTATCCATGTCCGCGTCTCGTGCCATCCGGCTTGCCGGCCGGTCGCGCCCGGCCCCATGCCTCCCCCGCGTGCACCAGACCATACCCGTTTCCCCCTCGGATGTAAATGACAAGACCGCGCGGCCCCGGCCGGGCCGGGGTCAGCCCCCAAGCCCGACCAGCTCGAGCATCACCGTCATGGCCCCCTGCCCGTCGCCCCGCTCCGAGCGGACCAGCCTGCCCGGAACCTGATCGCACAGCCACACCCGCTGGATGCTCTGTCGCGACCCGTGGCGGCTGACCCAGGTGGCGACGCGGCACGGCAGCCGCCTGGCATCGATCGGGAACTCCCTGCTGTCCCAGGTGGCGGTCGCGGGCACGGCGCTGTCGGCCTCGTCGGCGGGCACGCGGAGGGGGTGGCGGTCCAGGCGGGTGCCGCCGGTCGAGGCGCTCGTCTCGACGGTCACGCCGTCGTCCTCGACCGCCAGGACCTTGTGGGTCAGGCGAATGCCGCCGGCGCCGGCGTAGGTGACGAACTGCCCCGGGCGGGCGTGCGACCAGGGCCCGTCGACCAGGTCGGCGCGCCGACCGGCCTGCGTCCGGAGGTGGCGAAGGGCGGCCGACAGGTCGGGGTTGCTGGTGTCCGGCCCGATGCCCGGGAACTGGGGCGGGGCGGGCGGGGACGGTTCCTCAGCCCGCCAGGCCGGGGCCGAGGGCCGTTCCGCTTCGCGTGCCGAGGCCCTCTTGGGCCCCTTGGAGCAGCCGCCGCACGCCAGCACAGCCGCCAGGGCCGCCGTCGCGCCGATCCAACGTACGTCCATCGCTACTCACCTCTTCGTTTCCAGGGCCCGGGCCACCCGGGCCCGCATCTGCTGGAACGGCCTTGCCCGCGGGTCCGACGCGTCGGGGGAGGCGCCGGGGTGCTTCTTGCGTATCTCCTTCCGTGCCTCCTCGATCCGATCACTGGTCAGCGGATGAGTGAGGAACATCCCGGCCAGCTTCCCGGGCTGGTCCTTCTCCTCCCGCTGAAGCGCCTCCAGCAGCTCCACGATGCCATACGGATTGTGGCCCGCCTTGGTCATGTATCGGATGCCCAGTTGGTCGGCTTGATATTCATCCTGCCGGCTGTAGCGCAGGCCCAGCATGGCGCCGACCATCTCGCCGGCGACCTGGGTGACCTCCCCGGCCGTGCTGCCCATCGCCGCCGCCGCCAGGTCGGCAAAGATCTGCGTGCCCATCTGCCGCTGGATCGCCTGGACGTTGTGCCCGGCGGCGATGTGCCCGGTCTCATGGCCCAGGGCGGCCGCGAGTTGGCGCTCGTTGGCCATGCGGGTCATCAGCCCGGCGGTCAGGTAGATCTTGCCCCCGGGAAGCGCGAAGGCGTTGGGCTCGTCGGAGGCGAGCAGGGCATACTCGTACGGCACGTCCTTCCGCTCGCTGCCGGAGGCCAGCCGCGCCCCCACCTGCCGGACGTACTGCTGCACCGTCTCGTCGCGCAGCTTCCCGCCGAACTCGCTCTCGAATTGCGGCGCCGCCTGCCGGCCCAGGGTGATCTCTTCGCCGGTGCTGATCAGCCGGGGCCAGCGTTCTCCGGTAGCCGGATTCTGCACGCACCCCGCCGCCGCCAGCCAGATGCCCCCGGCCACGCACAGCGCGCCAACGTGTGTCCCGCCAGCCATCTCCCGTCCCTTCCATCCCCGGCGCCCGCCGCCCGTCGTGCCGGCTAAGTCGTTGCTGCCGACTGCCCTGCATACAGGCCCCAAAATTCGTCGTCAATCGGCCTTTTGACCTTGAAATGTTCTTAAGTGGCCCCTGAAAATTGGGCGATATCAACGCACGTCCGGAGACGAGAACCCTCGAAGATCGCGGAGTGTCCAAGCTATGACTACCGACGACCTCGAACGTCTGGACGCCGATGACCTCGGTCAGTATGTACCCGCCGTGTACGCCCGCTCGGTCGCCGAGGCGGATCAGTACGCCCAGCTCCTTCTCGACCACGACATCCCCCACGTCGTCGACGAGGACTACGAGCCGGACGACCCTGCCGGCGCGGCCGCCAGAAACGGCAGCGTGCCCGTGCTGGTGCCCGAGTCGTTCCTGGACGACGCCCGGGACATCATCGCCGAGTTCGACGAGATGGCGCCGTTCACCGACGAGGACGACCAGCCGGTCGGGCAGGAGTTCCAGGATGAGGAGGATGAGTACGGCGCCCTCGGCGTAGCCGGCGCGGCGGTCCTGCTGCCCGGCCCCGGCGGGGAGGACCAAGAGGAAGACGAGCAGGAGGAAGACGAGGACGTGGAGGACGTCGACGACCTCGACGACGAGGACGAGGAGCCCTGCTGACCGGCTGAGGCGGCTGACGGTTGGCGGCCCTGCGGCGACCCCGCTTGGCGCACCGGCGCCCCCTGCGACTTCCTGCCGCTGTTTCCTCTTCTGCGGCTTGTCCGGCTTGTCCGGCTTCTGTTTTTCCCCCTGGTGCCTATTGCCTCAGTCTTTGTGCTCCCGGCTACATTTGCCCGCCCACATCGCCGATACAAGTACAGGTATTTGCCGTTGTGCACCCTGGAGACCGACCATGGCAGAATCGAGCAAGGCCGCGCCCGTCGGGGAGAAGGCCCAACCCGAAGCCCCCGACGCCCGTCGGCAAGAGCGCCACGAGGAAGACCGCCGCAACGGCGATCGCCGCGACGTGGTGGACCGGCGGATCGGCCTGGATCGGCGCCGCGGCCCGGGCCGGCGGCGGAGCGACGATCGTCGTTCGGCCGAAGAAGGCGAGATGACCGATGAGCAGTTCGAGTTCCTGATGGCCATCGACCAGTACAAGCGGGTCAACAACCGCCCGTTCCCCACCTGGACGGAGGTGCTGGACGTCATGCATGCCCTGGGATACCGGAGGGTTGCCGATCCGCAGGACTTGAAGTAGAATGAACGGGTTGGATGGAGCTCGCCATGGCCGGTGTCGACCCGATGGGCGTTCTTGGCAACACCGCAATCGTCACGGTGCCGCTGGCGATCTACTTTCTGCTGCTGGGCCTGCTGAACACGCGGTCCCGCCCCCAGATCGTCAGCAGCCGGCTTGATTTCATCGTGCTCAACGCCTGCCTGTTTCCCGTCGTGTGCGTGCCGGCGCTAAGCCTGGTGGCGCGCTCGCCGGCGGCTTCGGCCGCCATCCTGGCGGCGGCGGGGGCCGCCGTGGCGCTGCTGGCCCCGGCGCGGTGGAGCGGGTGGACCATCTACAACATCTCCGTTCCCGAGGCCCTGCGGGCGGTGGAACGCGCCCTTCACGACGCCGGTGAGCCTTTCCGTCGTCACGGGAGGACGCTCCGCCTGACCGCCTCCGACGCCACCGTCTCCCTCCGCCCGGTGCCCCTGCTGCGGAACGTCTCGATCGCCGTGGAAGGCCCCGACGCCGCCATGGTGGGGCGGCGGATGGACGCGGTGCTGAGCGGGGAACTGGCGCGGATCCCGGCCCGGCCGACGGCGGCGGGGGTCACCCTGGTCCTGGCCGCCACCGTCCTGCTGATCGCCCCCCTGGGCCTGTTCGCCGACCGGATGCCGGAGATGGTCCGCCTGATCGCCGACCTGGTCAAGTAGCCGGCCGGAATTCCCTTGAACCGGCCGCCGCGCTCGCTAGAATGATTCGTCTGTACCTGCGTGGAGAGACCACCTGAGGTAGCCCGACCATGAAGGCAGACGTACATCCCAAGTACAAACAAGTGACCGTGACCTGTGCCTGCGGGAACAGCTTCTCGACCCGCTCGGCCCTGTGCAAGGACATTCGCGTCGACGTGTGCAGCAACTGCCATCCGTTCTACACGGGCAAGCAGAAGTTCGTCGACACCGCCGGCCGGGTCGAGAAATTCCAGAAGAAGTACGGCGGGGATTACTTCCAGACCAAGGGCAAGAAGTAGCCGGCCTTGCCGCGATCTTCCGGGCGGCGGCGCGCATGCGCCGACGCCCGCGGCGTTTGCCCGCGCCGCACCCCCGCAGCGGACCCCGCCGAAGGCCCATACGATGCCTGATGTTGCGCCCAACCTGATCGCCCGGCTCGACGCCGCCAGCCGGCGGTACCACGAGCTGGAGGCGGAGATGAACGACCCGGCCATCGCGAGCGATCGCGCCCGCATCGTCGCCGCCGCCAAGGAGCATGCGCGCGTGGGGCGCGTGGTCGTGCCCTACCGGCAATACCGGGACCTCTCCGGCCAGATCGACGGCGTGCGGGGCCTGCTGGACGATCCGGCCACCGACCGGGAGATGCGGGAGCTGGCCGAGGCGGAGGCCGCCGAGCTCGCCGGCCGGCGAGACGATCTGCTGGAGGAGATCACGCAGTTGCTGGTGATGTCCGACAGCGCCGAGATCGACTCGGTGATCCTGGAGATCCGCGCCGGCACGGGCGGGGACGAGGCCGCGCTGTTCGCCGCCGACCTGCTGGGGATGTACACGCACTACGCCGAAAGCAAGGGCTGGAAGGTGGAGATGCTCTCGGGCAGCCCGACGGAGCTGGGGGGTTTCCGGGAGGTCATCGTCAACGTCAAGGGCGAGAGGGTGTACCAGTGGCTGGGCTTTGAGGCCGGCGGGCACCGCGTGCAGCGGGTGCCGAGGACCGAGGCCCAGGGGCGGATCCACACCTCCGCCGCCACCGTGGCCGTGCTGCCGGAGCCGGCGGGCATCGAGGTGGACATCAACTGGGACAAGGACGTCGTCGAGCACGTCAGCCGCGCCGGCGGGCCCGGCGGGCAGAACGTCAACAAGGTCGCCTCCGCCATCCGGCTGGAGCACCTGCCCACCGGCCTCACCGTCTCGATGCGGGACGAGAAGAGCCAGCACAAGAACCGCGCCAAGGCCCGGCGGATCCTCGCCAGCCGGGTGTACGAGCATCACCGATCCGCCCAGCAGGCGGCCGAGGACGCCGCCCGCAAGAGCATGATCGGCTCGGGCGACCGCTCGCAGCGCGTCCGCACCTACAACTTCCCGCAGAACCGCTGCACGGACCACCGCCTCAAGGGCGCCGGGCAGGAAGGCGCCAACTTCAACCTCCAGCAGATCATGGCCGGGCAACTGGACGATCTGATCAAGGCCCTGATCTCCCAGGAGACGGCCCAGCGGCTGGCAAGCCTGTAGGGGCCAGCCATGGTGAGCGCATTGCCATCATCCCGCCGGCATTCGCCCGGACGGAACCATTCGGCGCCGTGACCGATGCGGCTTGGCGCCAACGGGATACGGCCTTGACAGGATCGGGGGGACGTGGTATACGGGTACATTTAGAACAAGTCGCACCCGTCTTTCTTTTGTGCTGCGGTACCTGCAACGCATGGGCGCAGCTTTTTCGCACCTATTGCCACGTGGAATTCAAGGCGTCCATCCATGATGCAGCGGACACATCGCATCGTTCGCCATTCCAGTGTGAGGAGAGGATTATGAAGGGAAAAGCACTTGCAGCATCTGCGCTTGTGGTGATGGCCCTGGCGGCTTCGGCGTTCGCCGCCGGGTATATTGAGAGGTTCGACTACGATGAGACCGGGTTCGGCGCCTACGGCGGCGGCGCTAGCGGCACCACCGGCGTCTGGACCCCGACGGGCGGGTCAACCGGCGGGACGACCGAAGGGAACATCAACGGCGTCGGGACCATCAACGTGATGATGAACCGCAGCCAGAACGACGGCGACGCCGTCGACAACTTCGCGGGCCCGCATTTCGGCGAGGCGATCGTCATCGACATCAAGGGAAGCCTCCCCTCCTACAAGCGCGGACTCGTCATCCGCGTGGAGACAGACGAAGACCCCTTCCGCGCATGGCTGGGTACGGTTGCCTTCCAGGGTGTCGCTCCCGTCGATATCGGGGATGGCCAGACCTGGGTCCGGTGCATTCTGCCGCTGAACCCCGCGGCGATGATCCCGGTCGATCTGACCGGCGGAACGGGCGTGGGGCAAGCCGCCTGGAGCCGCTGGCCGGACATGACGACCAACCTGGTCAACGACAGCTTGCAGGATGACCTCAACTACGTGTTCGAGAAGACGATCCGGTTCGTGATCGAGCATCCCGGCGGCGTGACCTTCATGGACAACGTCGGCTTTACCTACGCCGGCGACGCCAACGGCGATGGCGTGGTGGGCATTGCCGACCTGGTCGCCCTGGCCGACAACTACGGCGCCAATGACCCTAACACCGTGGGCTGGATGCAGGGAGACTTCAACACCGATTTCCAGGTGGGCATCGCCGACCTGGTCGCCCTGGCCGACAACTACGGCATGAAGACGGGCGACCTGCTTCCGGTCGTCGTCCCCGAGCCGGCGACGCTGCTGCTGATCGCCGGCGGTGCGGTCGCCGGACTGCTGAGGCGCCGCCGGTAGCCCCAACGCCGCCCGATCATCCACACGTGGAACATGGCGCCCCGACGGCCGCGACCGGCCGGACGGGGCGCGGTTTCTTTGGGCTTGGCACGTCCGCGCACCGCATTGACGAACGACCAACGCCGGCATATACTCCGTTCGAACAGGAGGCGAAACCATGAGATCCTCGATGGCCACCATCAGCGCTGTTGCGCTTCTGCTTGGCGCGTCGGCCGCCCAGGCGGTCGTGGAAACGTGGTCCGACGACGGCGACACCCAGGGCTGGTACGCCTTCGCCGGAGGGGTGACGGTCACCCAGGACCCCCTCCAGGACAACCTGCGATGGGAGGGGGCGGGCTTCCTGATGGATGTGCTGGTGGCCGACGCCGGCGCCTCGGGCGGGGCGTTCGTGGGCGACCTGTCGGCCGTGGGAGCACAGGCCTTCGAGCTGGACCTGTTCGTCGACAACGTCAGCCAGCTCTACTTCATCGGCCTGGACCTGCTCAACACCACCACGCAGGACGAGTGGCGCTACTTCCTCCAACCGATCTCCGCCGGCCAGTGGCAGCACTGG